>NZ_CP071848.1:2700000-3000000 GCF_023716565.1 Vibrio sp. SCSIO 43136
GCTGATGAAGATGGTGACCTTGACGATAAAGAGTCTGAAGACGACGAGGACGAGGAAGAAGAAGATACTGGTATCGATCCAGAGCTTGCAGCTGACAAGTTTAGCGAGCTTCGTAATGCTTACCAGAATGTTCAACTGATCGTTAATGAAAAGGGTCACGATGCAGCGCAAAATAGCGATGCAGCAACTGAGCTTATGGACGTATTCCGTCAGTTCCGTCTGATCCCTAAACAGTTTGACTACCTTGTTAACGAACTGCGTACCTCTATGGACCGTGTTCGTACTCAAGAGCGCCTAATCATGCGCTTCTGTGTAGAACAAGCGAAAATGCCGAAGAAGTCTTTCATTGCCCTATTCACTGGCAACGAATCTTCTGAAGCATGGCTAGATGAGATCCTTGCGTCTGACAAACCATACGCTGAAAAGATCAAATCGAAAGAAGAAGAAATCCGTCGTAGCATCCAGAAACTGGCCGCTATCGAGTCAGAGACTTCTCTTCCGGTACAGAACATCAAAGACATCAGCCGTCGCATGTCTATCGGTGAAGCGAAAGCGCGCCGTGCGAAGAAAGAGATGGTTGAAGCGAACTTACGTCTGGTTATCTCGATCGCTAAGAAATACACCAACCGTGGCCTACAGTTCTTGGATCTTATCCAGGAAGGTAACATCGGTCTGATGAAAGCAGTTGATAAGTTTGAATACCGTCGTGGTTACAAGTTCTCGACTTACGCAACGTGGTGGATCCGTCAGGCGATCACTCGCTCTATCGCAGACCAAGCTCGTACGATCCGTATTCCGGTACACATGATCGAAACCATCAACAAACTGAACCGTATCTCTCGTCAGATGCTTCAGGAGATGGGTCGTGAGCCACTGCCAGAAGAGTTGGCAGAGCGCATGCAGATGCCAGAAGACAAGATCCGTAAGGTACTGAAAATTGCTAAAGAGCCAATCTCAATGGAGACACCAATCGGTGACGACGAAGATTCGCATCTAGGTGATTTCATTGAAGATACTACCCTAGAACTTCCACTAGACTCTGCAACAGCAACCAGTCTACGTGGCGCAACTAAAGATGTTCTAGCTGGCCTAACGCCTCGTGAAGCGAAAGTTCTGCGTATGCGTTTCGGTATCGACATGAACACTGACCACACTCTAGAAGAAGTTGGTAAGCAGTTTGACGTAACTCGTGAACGTATCCGTCAGATCGAAGCGAAAGCACTGCGTAAACTGCGTCACCCAAGCCGTTCAGAAACTCTGCGCAGCTTCCTAGACGACCAGTAATCGTAAGTAATTGCTTAAGTGATTGTAAAAGGTGAGCCTCGGCTCACCTTTTTTGTACCTGTTGGTTTGTTTGGCTAAAAAGCAGGCGCAAATCAGGTATATAGCGTCTAGACAGCCCTAGCCGCATCCCCTATAATCACTGACCTACAACGGCCCCTTAGCTCAGTGGTTAGAGCAGTCGACTCATAATCGATTGGTCCGCAGTTCAAGTCTGCGAGGGGCCACCATATTAGAAAAGCCCGTAGAGAGATCTACGGGCTTTTTGCATTTCTACGCCCTAGCATCCAGATAAAATTCAGATCAATTTCAAATAAACTCATTACCTAGTGTGATCATTATCAGTAGTTCGCTCTTCTTCGATTGGCACCCATAATGATTATTAATATTGTATTGCAAATACAATAATGGAATTGAATCGATGAAGAATGCTGCTTTATGCTCCGCTGTCTGCATTGCGATCGCTGGATGCGGGACTGATTTACAAAGTTCAAATAGCTCGTCAGAGGTCGTGACTCCGAGCCAATGTGTTACCACCAAAACCCTTACTTTCTCTGAAGCTAGTGATGATGGTAGTCATCAAAGTGGACAAGGCCCTGATCTGGCAGTTGATGGTAACTTCAGTGACGAATCTCGTTGGTCTTCACAAGGACAGGGCAAGGCGCTGACCTTAACACTTAAAAACACCTCAACGTTGACTGGGATTGACTTGCACTGGCTCAATGCCTCTGAGCGCACAGCATACTATGACTTAGCGATATCTTCCGATAACCAAGAGTGGCAAACACTGGTATCTAATGGCAGCTCAGAAGGTAGTTCAACGAGTATTGCACTACCCGCATCAAGCTACGACCAAGTACGTTACCTGCGCTTAACCGGAAATGGCAACTCTGAAAACGACTGGAATAGTTTGGTTGAACTGGTAGCCACGGGTTGCAATCAAGCCGACGAAGGCGTCGTGATCATTGATGACTTAAACCCAAGCTTACCGCCTTCGGACAATTTTGATTTAGCCGACTGGTATTTGAGTGTACCGACCGATGAAGACAACTCGGGCACCTCTGATTCCATCAAAGAAAGTGAACTCAACAACGGATATGAAAGCCAATATTTTTACACTGGTGTTGATGGCGGTATGGTATTTTGGACGCCGATTTATGGCTATAAAACCTCAAGTAATACCTCTTATGTTCGCACCGAACTTCGTGAGATGCTGCGTCGAGGCGACACCAGCATCAAAACGCAAGGTGTTAATAAAAACAATTGGGTATCATCTAGTGCGCCAGAGTCAGCGCAAACGGCTGCTGGAGGCGTGGATGGGCTATTAACGGCCACCGTTGCCGTCAATCATGTCACCACCACGGGTGAAGAGTATCAAATTGGCCGGGTGATCATCGGCCAAATCCACGCCGCTGATGATGAGCCTATTCGTTTGTACTATCGAAAACTGCCGAATAATACCCATGGTGCCATCTACTTTGCCCATGAGCCGGTGGGAAAAGATGATGAGTGGTATGAAATGATAGGTAGCAAAGATAACGACGCCTCTGACCCAGCCGATGGCATTGCTCTAAACGAGAAGTTCACTTATCAAATTCAAGTAGTTGGCAACATCTTAACCGTCACCATTATTCGTGATGGCCATAGCAATGTCTCCAAGAGTATTGATATGAGTGCCAGCGGTTACGCCACGGAAGATGAGTACATGTACTTTAAAGCAGGGGTATATAACCAAAATAAATCAGGGGATAGCGATGATTACGTTCAGGCGACCTTCTACTCTCTGACCAACCAACACACTGGGTATAACCCTTAACAACCTAAAAAGTTGGCGAGCCAATGGCTCGCCATTTCCAGAAGCGCAAGCTAAAGGTGACCACTGGATTTGCCGTGACTTTCATCACAACATTTAAAAGCTACCACAGCATCGCTCAATAAATTTTCCTATTTCCTTCGCTTTGGGAGCAACTTAGAATTTATTTATAAAAGATATGCAAGGTTTCATAACTGGGAAACCCTGTTCATAAATTCGCCATAAAACCGTCACTGCTTAGTCGCCAAATAGACGTAAAAGTGTCACTGCTAACTCCTAATATCGTGCCAAATAGCCTAATGATATGGAAGTTAGAGGTAGACATGACGCCCCAAAGCCCGTTTAGAATCCCACGAAAAACCCC
The DNA here is from genome assembly GCF_023716565.1 of Vibrio sp. SCSIO 43136. NCBI lineage: Bacteria > Pseudomonadati > Pseudomonadota > Gammaproteobacteria > Vibrionales > Vibrionaceae > Vibrio > Vibrio sp. SCSIO 43136. The sequence continues at coordinate 2,703,459 of NZ_CP071848.1, forward strand.
TTTTGGCCTTGGAGAAAGTATCGCTGAATGGGCAACTGGTCTGTCGACATTAGATAAATTCTACGCAATGCGCCCTATCGGTAGCGACACCAAAACTTTCTTGCGCTTTACCCTTGAGAGCTTAGGTATCGATTACAAAATCACTCAAGGCCAGCTAGCCGATGTTCCTCAATGTGGACCGACCGTTATTGTTGCTAATCACCCACTTGGCTGCGTAGAAGGCGTAATACTCGCCGAGCTGCTGTTGATGTTAAGAGACGACGTTCAGATCCTTGCCAATCAATATTTGAAAACCGTTCCCGAACTGGATGAGCTATTTATCGGTGTCGATGTTTTCGAAGGAGATAATGCCGCTGCGGCTAACCTGAAAGCAATGCGCCAAGCCCATCGACATTTAAAAGCTGGTGGCTTGCTACTGGTTTTTCCCGCTGGCGAAGTGTCGCAGCTTCAAGGCAAACGCAAACATGCCAAACTCGAAGATAAAGAGTGGAGCCGCTCTGTTGCGACCCTAATTAAAAAGCACAAAGCTGTTACCGTGCCATTTTTCATAGACGGGCAGAATTCGCACCGATTCTACATGGCAGGAAAAATTCACCCGTTACTACGTACACTGATGCTTGGTCGTGAACTGCTTAATAAGCGAGACAAGCAAATTGGTATTCGTATTGGCCAGGCAATCCCCTATAAAGAGTTGCATGGCCTAAATGATGATCAACTGGTGAATTACCTTCGTTTAAACACCTACCTACTCCACCACACCGAGGCTAATCAAAGACACGCAAGCGTATCGGATCACGACCTAGAACCCATAGCCTCGCCTCTACCCATTGCAGAATTGCAAGCCGAACTTGCGATGTTATCGCGTGACGAACATTTACTCACCAGTGGTGATTTTGACGTCTATTGCTGCAGGGCTGACCGAATTCCAGCCTTGCTGCACGAAATAGGTCGCATGCGTGAAATTAACTTTCGCCAGGTTGGAGAGGGTACCGGCCTTGCGCTCGACTTAGATCGCTTCGATCAAGATTACCTGCACCTGTTCATCTGGGACAAAGAACAAGAACAACTTGTTGGGGCCTATCGCCTCGGTGTCGTTGATAACTTGATGGCAAAACATGGCCTAAATGGGCTTTACTCGCGCACACTATTTAACTACGGCCAACCTTTTCTCAACAAGCTTGGAGCGAGAGGGAAATCGATTGAGATGGGGCGTTCAGTCATTGCAGAGAATTATCAGCGTTCTATGAGTGCTTTATTGCTTCTTTGGAAAGGTATTGCCTGTTTTGTCTCTCGCCATCCTGAATACACCCATCTTTATGGTCCGGTCAGCATCAGTAATGACTACAGTGAGCAAGCAAGACAATTGCTGGCAGAATCAATGACACTGCACCACTACGATCTAGACGGTGCAAAATTTGTCTCTCCCACCAATCCTTTGCCAAAGAAGAATCAGCATTGGAACAACAGTTTACTCGCCGCATTAGGTAACTTGCAGCTGCTTTCTCGTGTGATTTCTCGTATTGATGAAGGCAAAGGTGTGCCTGTTTTACTTAGACAATACTTAGGCCTAAACGGAAAACTGGTTAGCTTCAATGTTGATCCAGATTTCAACAACGCACTGGATGGTTTAATTGTGGTGGATTTACGCAACGTACCGGAAAAAACCTTAGCCCGTTACATGGGGCTAAGCGCCGCACAAAACTACTTGAACTATCATCAAACTCAGCAAGTGGCATAACAACTCGATAGCGTGATGGTTACTGCATAATCACAAATAAGATAATCTCTCGCTAGGCCTAAGCGTATCAGCATAACCCGCTGTATTCGCTTAGGCTATTACGATCCCATTCCTAATTTTTCTCCCCACCCAAGCTTTATGCTGAAAATTCTCCAATCCGAACACTATCCGGCTATTGATCCAATTTCTCTGCGATATAACTCTATTGTTCAAATTACAACCATAACAACGAGGAAGTTATGCTCTCGACCAATAAAGTGCGAACCCTACTTGCCACTGTTACGCTGCTCGCAACCACGCTTATCACCACCTCGGCGATAGCGGATGACAAAGTTTATCGTCTCAAGCTGGCGGAAACTTGGGGGCCAAATACCCCGATTCTTGGTGATGCGACGAAAAACATGGCCAAACTTGCCGAACAAATGTCCAATGGACGACTCAAAATCCGTATTGATTCCGCCAACAAGCACAAAGCACCTCTAGGTATTTTTGACATGGTCAAGTCTGGTCAATACGACCTTGGCCACTCGAGCTCTTACTACTGGAAAGGCAAAGTCCCTAACACTTTGTACTTTTCATCAATGCCATTTGGTATGGTCACCACAGAGCAGTACGCTTGGTTCTACCAAGGTGGTGGTATGGAGCTGATGCAAAAAGTGTATGCGCCGCACAACCTACTCTCATTTCCAGGGGGTAACTCTGATATTCAAATGGGGGGATGGTTTAAGAAAGAGATCAACTCTTTAGAAGATCTTAAAGGGCTAAAAATGCGTATTCCAGGCTTTGCTGGAGAAGTCTTTGCTCGTGTTGGTGCAGCCCCAACCAATATCGCCCCTGGCGAGTTATACACCTCACTTGAGCGAGGCACCATCGATGCTCTCGAGTGGGTAGGCCCTGCATTTGACTTGCGCATGGGCTTTCAGAAAATTGCCCCTTACTACTACACAGCATGGCATGAACCTGGCTCTGAGACGCAATTTCTAGTCAATAAGAAAACTTGGGAGAAGCTGCCTGCTGACCTACAAGCCATCTTAGAAACTGCGTTCCGTGTGGCAGCATTTGATATGTACACTCAAGCACTGGATGCCAATGCCAATAGTTGGGCAACCATGACGACAGAGTACCCAAATATCAAAGTGCGTGATTTCCCACCACAAGTGTTGGCAGAAATGCGTAAAGCGACAGAAGAGTTGTTAACGGAATTAGCCGCAAAAGATCCACTGGCTAAAGAGATCATTGACTCGCAACGTGAGTATCAGCAAAAAGCTCGCGCTTGGACCAAGATATCAACCAAAGCGTATTTGGATACTAACGAGCTAAACTAAGCCGCATTTATCCTATGAAACCCCAGCTTTATTGGCTGGGGTTTTTCGTTATGTAATAGAGCCAATCTGAATATCTGTTCAATCCTTGCTCAAGGTATAGTGGCGTCGAGATTGCCACTAAGGATAGATATGCAAAAGCTCCTGTTACCCCTAATCATTGCCCTACTCGCCGCATCTTTAAGCTTACAAGGCGTCATGGCTGCCATGCTACAGCTACTGGCTTTTGTAGCCTGCTGCTACTTGGTGTTAACCCGTAAACAGCAACCAACTGAGTGACGAAACAGAGATAACCACCCATAAAAACACGCCAAATAGCAGAGGTTTTGCGCCTGCTGACTTGAGCTTTTGCGCCGATATGCTGCTACCAATTAAAAACAAACACACCACCAAAAGCTGCTTCGACAGATCAAAAATCCCTTGATAGATGACATCAAACTGGGGCAAGAAATCACTGACTAGAATAGCGCCACAATAAAAAAAGATGAAATAAGGGATGGTGAGTTTGTTGCTCTCATTCTTAAACAAAACCGCACTGACCAGTGCAACAGGAATGATCCATAGAGCACGAGCAAGTTTAAGTGTTGTGGCTGTTTTTAGCGCCTCTTCACCGTAAGCAGAAGCCGCCCCAACCACCGAAGAAGTATCATGAATTGCAATCGCCGCCCAAGTCCCGAAGGTATGCTGATCGAGACCAAGTGCGTGACCAATCAATGGAAAGATAAATAGTGCGACCGAGTTAAGCAAAAACACGGTCGCCAACGCTAACCCTGTTTGATGATCATTGGATTTAATCGCAGGGGCAACCGCCGCTATCGCACTACCGCCACAAATCGACGTGCCAGCAGAAATGAGATAGCCGGTATGTTTGTCCAATTTGATCCATTTGGCCACCAATGATCCTAAAGCTAATGTAGCGACTATAGTGGTAACGATTAATCCGATACCATCTCCCGTCACCGCCAGCGCTTCTTGAAAATGGATACCAAAACCTAAACCGACAATTGAGTAAGCCAACAATTTTTTTGTATAAGCCGCAATTGGCAGGTGATTAGGTACCAAGCCAAAACTCGCCATTATAAAACCAATCACTAACGCTACTGGCGACGTCACAACAGGTAGCAAGCAGCTTGCGGCAGCGATATAAAAAAGTGGTTTGGTCTTATCGTTCATGCTCGGCACATCTCAATACAGCTTAGAAGAGCCCCTACTATACGCGCAGCTTAATGTTAAGTCTGTCTAATCTTTTTAAATCAAGTGTTCAGTTTTAATTAACCTAAAAAGATCATTGAGTAACCACCCTAACGTTAAAGTGTGTCCGCTCTTCGAGCATTTGGATCATAGTAAGCTTAAAGCTACTAGTAGGCTATTTACTATATTTGCAGCTCAACGGTAGGTAATTGAGGTGTACTTAAACGATATTTCTAGCTTCAATAGCACGGCCGATCATGACTCGGTTCCTGCCATTTTCTTTACCTAAATACAGCTGCTGATCTGCGACTTCCACCGCTGCATCGAGCAACTGTTGGGATTGTTCGTGTGAATACTGCTTGGCCTGCGAGTAAATGGCGGTTGCTCCAACCGTGACGGTCACCTTGTTATGCACTGGATTTTTAACATGAGCAATGTCCAGCAATTGAACTTGGTTTCTCAATGCTTCTATTTTATCGAGCAACTGAGACTCAGATTGCCCTTGTAGGATAAAGACAAACTCTTCCCCCCCCATACGACAACCTAAGTCATTTTCCGTAAGCATCTCACCCAATGCATTAGCAACTGCGGCAAGAGTATTGTCCCCCTCAGTATGTCCATAGGTGTCATTGAATCGTTTAAAATTATCGATATCACACATCACGATATAGACAATATGACCCTTCGCTAACGATGCCTGAACCAGCTCCGGCCCTTGGCGCTGGTATCTAAGGCGTGAACCTAGGCCAGTTAACGGATCGGTTTCGGTTTGGTTGCGTAAGATCCTCAGTTGGTTGTTGATCTTGGTGATAAGGCTTGCATAAGAGCGAGCCAGATCGCCAATTTCATCGGCTCTTGTTAGCTCTGGAAGTTGGGTCTGATCAATGGTATCGATATCTTGCTTCATGGATGAAGCCAAGCTTTTAAGCGGGCTGACCAACCACAAGGTCACTAGATAGATCACTACAAATGACACCACGATGGCGATAAAGGCTTCAAGCACAACGTTGAACAGTATGTCGAGTTTGATGTCGCGAATTTCCACTGCGTCAAATATGGCGAGTAGACGACCACCGTTCTCATTGCGCAGCTCAATTTGCACAAACAATAACCCCGCACTCTCATCAAGATAAAAGCCTTGGGGCGGCATGTCGACAGCAAGCTCAGGAATAGAGAGTGATTGCAAATGGATGCTTTCATTCACCGCATCTAAGTTCACTTTGGTTTTGTTGATCAGCTGATTGAGCTTCTTAGTATAAACACTGTTTTGTGCCGATGTTTTTGCGAGTAAGGTTTTAAGCTGGATGATTTTTTGGCTCAGTTGCTCAACTTCTTTTTCACTGACATCCAATCGCCAACCTTTACTTTCGTCAATGTCGTAGCGAACCGCAATCGGCTGACTACTGTAATCACTCACCCCTTGAACATCGAGGAACTGCAGATTCGGGATCGCTTTTAAGTTATCCAGTGTTGATTGCATCAACAGATTAGCATGATTGCGCCCAGCAACGGACCCCGAAAAGAACGTGTTATGAGAACTGAGGTGACTGGCAGAAAGATCGGCCAAATACTCGAGTTTGGTTTCCCAGTCACTTTGATAGCGCGTATAAGATAGACCGAAAATGATGCTCAACACCAAAACCAGATGCGAAATAAACAGCATCTGGTTAATGGTCAATCCAGCGAGTAGCTTTTTAGCCAATAGTGCTACTCTAGGTTTTTGATGTAAGTATCGAGAACCGGCTCAGTGCATGTGCCGTTGATACAAATATCTTTATACGTAGTATGACAGCTCTCGCAAAAACTCGGCTGCAGGGATGGGTGCATCGATGTGATGTCTTTACCTTGTCGATCATAACTGCCGTATAACGCTAAGCCTCCTACATGCTCGGTCACCCAGATGATGCCTTGAACCTCTGAAACAGCCACTACTGTTGGCCCGTCCGTATAAGGACCGTGAGATTTGTATTGCTCGAGTTTTTCAGGGTTGACTCGAATGGTCAGTGGAGAGCCTTTTCCTTCATTGATCCAAGCATAGGCACGCACCGACTCCTGGATAAATAATGAGGTGTCGGGTGGCAGTACAGTGTCGGCTGGTAAGTTCATCGACTCCTTAACCACAGGCCAGTTTTCCCAGCCTTCAGGGTAACTTGCGTCTGACCCAGCAAAAGCATTACCCGCCAGCAAACAGGCCACAAAAACAAACAAGGTACTGATTCGATTCATTGTCATTACTCCGTGACGATTTTCCTGCCTGTTTACGCCTGTTCAATCCTTGAAACAGCGAATGCAAACTCCAGCAGGTTAAGCTGCATTAGAACAACCTAAAAAGCTAATATAAGTAGCGGTGATAATAAATAAAGCACCAATAAATACACAGGTAAGGATTCAATAAATGAGCGAGCTATCAATATATTTTCGCCACCAACGAAGGCGAAAAGACGGATTTTTGAGTTAAGTGGTGCTTGAGCAGTGGCTACACACTTTATCCGCTGTTAAAAAAAAGATTGTCTATACTCAGTATCAAACATTCTTGTGTTAGAGCCATAGCGCATTAATAATGTGATCTGTGCACATTTTCAGCAAATTATGTGGTATTGCTCACCAAGTTATTTTACAATGAAAATTAAGATATAAGCCTGACTACTTTTTTGAAGGAACTTACTCATGAGACTCATCCCGCTTAGCAATGCAGTACAAGTTGGCAAATGGGCAGCACGCCACATCGTCGATCGTATCAATGCGTTTAACCCGACTGCAGATCGTCCATTTGTGCTGGGTCTACCCACTGGCGGTACGCCTCTTCAAACCTACAAAGAGCTAATCGCACTGCACAAAGCTGGCGAAGTAAGCTTCAAACACGTTGTAACATTCAACATGGATGAGTACGTAGGCATCGACCCAAATCACCCTGAGTCATACCGTTCATTCATGTACAACAACTTCTTCAATCACATCGACATCCAAGATGAGAACATCAACCTGCTTAACGGCCAAGCGGAAGATGTTGATGTTGAGTGTGCTGCTTACGAAGAAAAAATCAAATCTTACGGCAAGATCAACTTATTCATGGGCGGCGTTGGAATCGATGGCCACATTGCATTTAATGAACCAGGCTCTTCACTGACCTCGCGCACCCGCATTAAAACCCTAACCGAAGATACTCGCATTGCGAACTCTCGTTTCTTCGACGGCGACATGAACCAAGTACCTAAGTACGCTCTAACGATTGGTGTTGCAACTTTGCTTGATGCTGAAGAAGTGATGGTTCTGACCGTTGGTCACAACAAAGCACTTGCGCTGCAAATGGCAGTTGAAGGTTCAGTAAACCACATGTGGACAGTGACAGCGCTTCAAATGCACAACAAAGCAATCATCGTTGCCGATGAAGCTGCCCAGCAAGAGCTGAAAGTGAAAACTGTAAAATACTTCAACGAGCTTGAAGCAGAAAACATCAAAGATCTGTAATCGTTCGATTGTTGGTTTATTTACTAACAAATCTACTTAAAAGTGTGGCTGAGAAATCAGCCACACTTTTTTTGCCCTTAACTCTGGCACCTTTGCGCCTCATTTTGCAAAAATTCCCTCTATATATAACAGTGTTACTTTGAACACCGCCACAGCATCTCCTTTGCTATCGAACCCGCCGCACCCATAAACAAGTCGAATAAAGCCATTTAGACCAAAACTTCCAAATGTATTTTTTTTACAGCAAAAAATTAATAAATAGGCCAAAACCTTGTCCTAAGACAATTAGTATTGGTGATATTCGTTAAATTCGGTGGTAGAATTCGCCCCATAAAGAAAAAAAATTACAGAATTTTCCGTTATTTTTTTGCAATCTCTTGCATGTAGATTGTTAATAAGCATAAGAAAACAGCCCAGTACAGAGGCTATTGAGCCCGTTTGGGACTGAATTTCATACTGGAATTCGCTTGGATGAGCGATACGGAGTAACAGAAAGGTTAACGAACAAGGTGAGTTTCATTTTGTTGTTGTTTTCTTTCTTATGTATCCCCATCTAAGAACAACAAATTGAATTGAAACTATACAATCCGGAGAGTATCTTCCATGAAAAAGACCAAAATCGTTTGTACGATTGGCCCTAAAACTGAATCTGTAGAGAAACTGACTGAACTAGTTAACGCAGGCATGAACGTAATGCGTCTTAACTTCTCTCACGGTGACTACGCAGAGCACGGCACTCGTATCAATAACTTCCGTCAAGTAATGGAAGTTACGGGTAAGCAACTTGCGATTCTACTAGATACTAAAGGCCCAGAGATCCGTACAATCAAACTAGAAAACGGCGACGACGTTGATCTAGTAGCTGGTCAAGAGTTCACTTTCACAACTGACACTTCAGTTGTAGGTAACAAAGATAAAGTTGCTGTAACTTACGCAGGTTTCGCAACTGACCTTTCTGCTGGTAACACTATCCTAGTAGACGACGGTCTAATCGAAATGGAAGTTGTTGAAACTTCTGAGACTGAAGTTAAATGTAAAGTTCTAAACAACGGTGCACTAGGCGAAAACAAAGGTGTTAACCTTCCTGGCGTATCAGTAAACCTACCTGCTCTATCTGAGAAAGATAAAAACGACCTGAAATTTGGTTGTGAGCAAGGCGTTGATTTCGTAGCGGCTTCTTTCATCCGTAAAGCGTCTGACGTTAAAGAGATCCGTGAGATCCTAACGGCAAACGGTGGCGAAAACATCCACATCATCTCTAAGATCGAAAACCAAGAAGGTGTAGACAACTTCGACGAGATCCTTGAGCTTTCTGACGGCATCATGGTTGCTCGTGGTGACCTAGGTGTTGAAATCCCAGCTGAAGAAGTAATCTTCGCTCAGAAGATGATGATCGAGAAGTGTAACCGTGCACGTAAGATGGTTATCACTGCAACTCAAATGCTTGATTCTATGATTCAAAACCCACGTCCAACTCGTGCAGAAGCGGGTGACGTTGCGAACGCAATCATGGATGGTACTGATGCAGTAATGCTTTCAGGTGAAACTGCGAAAGGTAAGTACCCTGTAGAAGCGGTAACTATCATGGCTCAAATCGCTAACCGTACTGATTCAGCACTAAAAGCTGAACTAGGTTCTCGTCTAGATAGCCCACGCCTACGTATCACTGAAGCGGTATGTAAAGGTGCTGTAGACACTGCTGAGAAGCTAGCGGCTCCACTAATCGTTGTTGCAACTGAAGGTGGTAAATCAGCTCGCTCTGTTCGTAAGTACTTCCCAACAGCAAACATCCTAGCGCTAACAACTAACGCTAAGACAGCTGCTCAGCTTGTTCTTACTAAAGGTGTTCGTCCAGTACTTGTTGATTCTATCGAAAGCACTGACGAGTTCTACCGTAATGGTAAAGATGTAGCACTATCTTCAGGTCTTGGTAACAAGGGTGATATCGTAGTAATGGTATCTGGTGCTCTAGTGGCTTCTGGCACAACTAACACAGCGTCAGTACACGTACTATAATTTCTTAGTCTTTACTAATATTTAGTATCTAATCATAAAAGAGAGCTTCGGCTCTCTTTTTTTATTAAACCTCTTGACGACATTATTTGATGACGTATTATTCTTGTTACTGAACTGCGTATGGTTAACATCACACAAACTGATGAATGACCCATAGACATAAGCAGCCAGAATGGAATCTGTGTAGAAGAATATAACGAGGATAATGTGTCTAGCCCTACTCTTGCCGATAAAGTCTGCAAATTGATCCGTAAGGACATTCTTGAAGGTGAGCTTGCACCTAGCCAAAAACTAGTAGTCGCAGAGCTTAAAGATAAATACCAAGTTGGCGCTTCGCCAATTCGAGAAGCTCTCGTACAGCTTTCTTGGTGCAAGTACGTTCGCTTAGAACCTCAGAAAGGATGCTGGGTAGCTTCGATTTCAAACCATGAGTTGTGGGACTTATTTGATAGCCTAAAGGTCGTAAGCAGTCATTTGCTTACCAAGGCAATTGAACATGGTGATGAAGCTAGCGAATTGGAATTACTTTCCGCTTTCCACAAACTATCTCGCATTGAACTGGCTCAAGAAGACTATGCCAATGTTGAATGGGAAAACCGTTACCAAAACTTCCACCACGCACTGTTTACTGGCGTCCAAGACACCACTATGTATGGTTTCTTCACAGACGTAAGCCAACAGCTGATGCGTTACCGCTTCTTAGCCCTAAATTCGAGCCAGTTTACCGTGGAAAATTTCATGGATGTGGAGCTGCATGAAAAGCTAATGAAGGCTGTACTTGCGAAGGATGTTACACTCGCTCAAGAGCTTCTAGGACACTACCTAGACATGAGCCGTACCAAGATCTCTCACGTACTGGAAGCGGCGCCAACGCTTTCTGAACCAGTAGCATTCGCTTAAACGTCCAGAACGTTCGACTTTCGTATAATAAAAAACCGAGGTTTCCGCCTCGGTTTTTTTACCATCCAAAGAACTCTTTATGGTGAGTATTTAGTAGCAACACCATAGGAAGAAAGTACAAAGCACTTAACTTGAATCCCAGTATTACCAACATCCCAACGGTCAAACGGACCAAAAAGTTATAACCCAACACGCTTACTTACCTCATACACAAACTGCCAAACCATCAAGCAGGATGGCTAGTTTACACATTTATAAGTTTAGCTCAAATTTTAAACAGCGTTAGACTAAAGTCTAATACCACTTAGCGTGAAGGTCCGACGAATAATACCCAAAGTTACAGCAACTTAGAGCAGTGATATTCGGAAAAAATAATTTGTTACTATTTTAGGCGATGTCATCATTACTGCTGGCGCAGATAGACACTTGGTTTCGACCGTGGGTTTTTGACTCATACAGTGCAACATCGGCCAGCTTGTAGCTTCGGTTTGGATCAGCTTGAATGTCTGTTGCGCCAATACTTACGGTCAGTTGATGCTCGTTTGCGACAGACACGGCGATACGTAAACGCTCCAGTAAACTAAAGACTTGGTCGATGCTACTGTTAGGCAAAATCACCCCAAACTCTTCACCACCGATACGGGCCAAAAAGTCACTGTCTCTTAGTTGCTCCGCCAGAATTTTAGCCACCAGCTTAATCACTTTATCCCCTTCATCGTGACCATATTGATCGTTGATGCGTTTAAAATGATCAATGTCCACTAGGACTAAGCACGATTGATATTTTTGCGGATAACGCTCAGCTAACCGAGCTTGATACTGCAGCTCGGTATCAAACTTGCGACGGTTCCAACACCCAGTTAATCCGTCATGCTCACTAAGGTGGCGTAAGCGATTTTCCAGCTCTTTGCGCTCACTGATATCGACAAAAGAGCAGATGTAATAGGAGCTCGATAACGCTGTACTGCTGATTCGCTGAATTCGGGTGATAGAGGTAAACAGCTCGCCATCGGCTTTGATGTTCGTCAGCTCTCCTTCCCAAATGCCCTCTTTTCTCAACCCAGCGGCAACAGTATGTAGCTGTAGTTGCTGATGTTTAGGGCTGAGCAGTTTAAGCGCATTCCGTCCAAGAATATCTTTAGGCGAGTGCTTGGACATTTTTTCAAATTCTTGATTGATCTGAACTACTCTTAGTCGGCTGTCGGTGACCATGACGGCCGACATACCGTGCAGCGCCGCTCTGGCAAGTTTGCTTTCCATGCTTCGGCGGTGGTACAACTGACCCAGATATGCCAGTGGAAAAGCAAATAGAAACAAGCTCGCCAGCCCTAACGTGGCTTGGCTGAACAAGGTCTGGATATCCTCTTCCATCGCATCTAAGACATCTTCATCACTGAAGGTGAGCAGCAAGTAGATATTGTCGCCACTAAAGAAATGCACTTGATGGAAAATATATAGCTGTCCATCTTGGCTAATGGTGCCAGAGTCCGTGGATGTGATGTTTCGCCACACCTTAGGGTAACGCTGAGAGAAGTTGCTTATCGAGCGAGATGGAAATAAGAAACCGAACATCTTATGTTCATCATGACTTGCGATGTAGAAACCATTGCTGTCGAGAACTTCTGGGACTAACGAGCGATTTGAAGCGTAGTGCAACTGTTCTGAAAGAATACTGAGATCGGCACTTGCTACCAAATACCCTAACCGTTTACCTGCGTCATCAATCGGCATAACGATATTGACCACAGCGACATCTTTATTTGTTCCAGGTAAACGGTGGAGTTCCACCCCGGAGACATACATCTTCTTATTTGTCCGGCTGTTATGATAAGTAATCACTGCCTCAGATTTTTGATTATGCTCGTGGCTGACTACTTTTTTTAAGTCAGCGGCGTAATGCACTGCTACTCGCTCGTAGCCATCATCGCCTACCAAGGCAATTTTGGAAAACCAAGCTTGCGCCAGCACCACAGAAAACCAAGCATCTTCTATCTGCTCACGATGATTTTTATTCGGCTCTTCAAGATAATCGGAAACTTGGCGACTGTTGGCCAATAGCTCAAGCGTCGTTTTAAGCTGCGTTTCAAGATCTTGGTAGTCGCGGGTGTTGTAGTCTAATTGCTGAAAGCTCTGTTGCACCAGTGACCGCTTCTGCTCTTCCTTGAGGGAGACGAACTCCCAATAGGTAAAACCACCAACCAATATCAGTGATATTAAGTAGGTAATACCTAAATACATAAGCCACTTTTTTACTTGCACCCGCTACTCCGCAAATAAACCAAACACCCATTATAACCACTTTGGCTGCAATAATCATAAGTGCCACCAAAAACGCAAAAGGTGCTTCTATTCACTATAGAAACACCTTTGTGTAGTGCAATATTAACCAGATTGCACATTATTTACTATTTTTATGCTTTCAGCGCATGCTTACCACGTGCAATACCAACCACACCACTTCGAGCAACTTCAATCACTTCAGTCACTTCAGAAATGGCGCTGATGAATGCATCCAGTTTTTCACTATTGCCCGTCAGCTGAACCGTATATTGTGCGGCATTTACATCAACGATTTGACCACGGAAAATATCTGCGGTTCGCTTCACTTCTGCACGAGCAAAACCGTCGGCTTTGACTTTCACTAACATCAACTCTCGCTCGATATGCTCAAGCTCAGTGACTTCCTGAACCTTGAGTACGTCGATCAATTTATGCAGCTGCTTCTGGATCTGCTCAATTTCCATCGAGTTATTCGCTGTCGTAATGTTCAAACGCGACAGTGTCTCATCGTCAGTCGGAGAAACAGTAAGTGATTCGATGTTGTAACCACGCTGTGAGAACAGACCAACAACACGCGACAGTGAACCTGGCTGGTTTTCCAGTAGTAACGAAATAATATGTCTCATGTTAGGTTCTCTCCGTCTTGCTTAGCCACATCTTGTCCATACCCTCACCTTTGATTTGCATTGGGTATACGTGCTCGGTTTCGTCTACGTTGATATCGACAAACACCAAGCGATCTTTCATATCCAACGCTTTTTGCAGTCCAGATTCCAGCTCACCTGGCTCGTTGATACGGATGCCTACATGTCCGTAAGCCTCAGCAATCGCTGCAAAATCAGGCACAGAGCTCATGTAAGAATTCGAGTGACGACCTTGATAGATGATATCTTGCCACTGTTTTACCATGCCTAAGAATCGGTTATTGAGGTTGATGATCTTAACCGGAATATCGTACTGCAGCGCCGTCGATAGCTCTTGGATATTCATCTGAATACTGCCATCGCCAGTAACGACCACAACTTCTTCATCGGGTTTGGCGAATTTCACCCCCATGCCCGCAGGAAGACCAAAGCCCATGGTGCCAAGACCACCTGAGTTAATCCAACGGCGCGGCTTATTGAACGGGTAATAGAGTGCCGCAAACATTTGGTGCTGACCCACATCGGACGCAACGTAGGCATCGCCATTGGTCAACTTGTGCAGGGTTTCGATAACTTGCTGTGGCTTAATGCGCTCTGAAGAAGTTTCGTAAGACAAACACTTACGCTCACGCCAGCCTTGGATTTGGTGCCACCAAGCGTCCAATGCACCTTGATCGTTGCTACCGTTGGTTTCATCCAAGGTTTTTAGCATGGCTTCAAGCACTTTCTCGGCCGAGCCAACGATCGGGAGATCGACCTTAACGTTTTTCGAGATTGATGATGGGTCGATATCGATGTGCATCACTTTGGCATTCGGACAATACTTTTCGAGATTGTTGGTAGTACGGTCGTCAAAACGTACCCCAACACCGAAGATAAGGTCTGCGTTGTGCATCGCCATATTGGCTTCATAGACACCATGCATGCCCAGCATACCCAAGGCGTTTTTGTGTGTACCAGGGAATGCTCCTAAGCCCATCAATGTGCTAACAACTGGCAAATTCAGCGCTTCTGCCAGTTTATGAATATGTTCGTGAGCTTCTGAGATCACCGCACCGCCGCCGACGTAAAGAACTGGCTTTTTAGCATCAAGCAGTGCTTTCAGTCCTTTTTTAATTTGACCTTTATGACCCGTCGTCGTCGGGTTGTATGAGCGCATCTTGATGGTTTCAGGATACTGATACGGAAATTTGATCTGAGGGTTCATTACATCTTTTGGCAGGTCGATCACGACAGGACCCGGTCGGCCAGTTGAGGCAATGTAAAAAGCTTTTTTGATCGTATCTGGAATATCTTCCGCTTTTTTCACGAGAAAGCTGTGTTTGACGATCGGGCGCGATACGCCAACAATGTCACACTCTTGGAATGCATCATTACCAATAAGGGCATTTGGCACGTTACCTGAAATAACGATCATTGGGATTGAATCCATGTATGCGGTCGCAATACCTGTAACGGTGTTGGTCGCACCTGGACCTGAACAGACAAGAACAACGCCTGGTTGTCCTGTTGAGCGGGCATATCCATCTGCCATATGCGTTGCGGCTTGTTCATGGCGAACAAGTACGTGCTTAATTTGGTCGTCTTTGGCGTGTAAGGCGTCATAAATGTCGAGCACCGAGCCACCTGGGTAGCCAAAAATTTGCTCAACACCTTCCTCAATCAGAGATTGCACTACCATCTCTGCGCCGGATAACATTTCCATATTTTCTCCTTACCAGAACCGAGCATGGTTAGCGTTATGTTCCGGTTTTACATAGTTAGGGCTTATTTTTAGCCTAAAGCGAAATAATTCCGATTTTCTTGCTATGTACTTATGGCTGTTTGTTCCCAGCCATAAGGTCACCAATGCACTTTAACGCTACATTTACATTATGTCTAATGCGATACATAACGCATAAAACGGTTAATTTTACATCAAAGCCCATTACAAGAGCTTGATAATACTGATGCGACTTGATTTGGAGTTTATATCCGAAAATAAATGATATTTTAGTGTAATATTTTTAAACCATAAAAAAGCCCACCGCAATTATGCGGTGGGCTCAACAGGCTACAAGTAAGTTTTACTTCGCTTCGTTTTTCTTATCTTGATACATTTCTTCGATTTCATCTTGATAACGGTCATTAATCACCTTACGACGCAGTTTTTGCGTTGGGGTTAACTCACCTTTATCCATCGAAAATGCTTTCGGTAGCAAAGTAAACTTCTTCACTTGTTCAAATTTTGCCAGCTCACCTTGAAGTTCAACCAAGCGCTTATCAAACATTTCAACCACTTGACTGTGACGAATAAGCTCCATTCGATCATGATATTTAATGTTTAGCTCTTTCGCATACTCTTCCAAGCTATCAAAGCAAGGCACAATCAATGCCGAAACAAACTTGCGCGTGTCAGCAATAACAGCAATTTGCTCAATAAAGTGGTCTTTGCCGATAGCACCTTCGATCGCTTGCGGCGCAATGTACTTACCGTTCGAGGTCTTCATCAGCTCCTTAATACGGTCAGTAATGAAGACATTGCCATTCTCATCGATATGGCCTGCATCACCGGTTTTCAAAAAGCCTTGTGCATCGAATGTCTTTGCAGTTTCTTCCGGCAATTTGTAGTAACCACGCATCACCATTGGGCCTTTGACCAGAATCTCATTGTTCTCGCCGATTTTCACTTGAGCACCCGGCATCGAAGTACCGATAGAGTCTGGGTTAAAGTTACCATCATCCCAACACGATACCGTAGCTGTGGTCTCGGTCATGCCGTAACCCAACTTAACGTTGATACCGATTGCGTGGAAGAAGCGGCCAATGGTTTCGTCTAACTTAGCACCACCACACGGCATAAAACGAATGCGGCCACCTAGTAGCGCTCGCAGCTTACTCATGACCAATTTATCGGCTAATTTATGGCTACGCTTAAGCAGCAGTGAAGGTTTACGCCCTTCTTGCTCACAGGCGGCCATTTTAGCGCCCATATTCACCGCCCAAGTAAATAACATCTTGCGGATCATTGGTGCTTTAGACACTTTTTCATGAATAGCTGAGAAGATCTTTTCGTAGAAACGAGGTACCGCACACATTACTGTTGGACGGACTTCACCCAGGGCATCACGTACCTGCATAGTGTCTTGCAAGTAACAATTAGTTGCGCCGTTATAAAGGACGTAGAAAGTCCATGCGCGTTCAAATACGTGTGACAATGGCAAAAATGCCAAAGATACATCATCACGGCCAAGCTCAAGGCGCTGATCGTGGCCTTCTAGTTGCGCCGCAATGTTAGCGTAATCAAGCATCACACCTTTTGGTTGGCCAGTCGTGCCTGAGGTGTAAATCAGGGTAAGAAGATCGTCGTAGTTTGCTTGCTCTAAACGAAGATCAAGTTCTTGCTGCGTATCTTGCTGACCTAATGCAATAAAATCATTCCAATGCATGGCTGCAGTGTGGCCATGTAAGTCAATGTCATCGGTCATAGCAACAATCAGCTCAAGCTGGCTGCACTCTTCGAAAGTAGAGATAGCGGCATCAAGTTGTGGCTGCTCACCAACAAACAGCACCTTCACGTCGGCATTGTCAATAATGTAAGCCGCTTGAGCAGCGGTATTGGTCGGATAGATAGGCACAGTCACCGCTCGCACTTGCAGCGCAGCGATATCAGCGATGGTCCAACGTGGCATATTGTTGGAGAAAATACCGATTTTATCTTGAACACCAATGCCTTGAGCAATCAG
The DNA here is from genome assembly GCF_023716565.1 of Vibrio sp. SCSIO 43136. NCBI lineage: Bacteria > Pseudomonadati > Pseudomonadota > Gammaproteobacteria > Vibrionales > Vibrionaceae > Vibrio > Vibrio sp. SCSIO 43136. The sequence goes on from NZ_CP071848.1 coordinate 2,720,743, forward strand.
TGCTCGAGACAGTGAATCAGTAAACTCACCAAACTCTTTCCAGCTAATGCTCTGCCACTGGTTGTCCACTTTGTGTTTCAAAGCGCTTGAAGCGCCACCTTGAGCCATACGCTCACGGATACATTTTACGATGTGAAAATCTAACTTAGCCATCTCTACTACCTTTGGCTTACACATGTAAGCTATTTGAGCGCACAAGTGTACCGCTAAGTCTATAAAAGGCAACTGATACACCGCAAAAAAGAGAGTCTTCAACTGTAAATATACGTAACAGCTGCAAGGCTTGCGGCTAGAAGAAGGTCTTTCGATTCAATCCATTTATTAATGAGGCACAAACAAAAACACCAGCCGATATTGGCTGGTGTTTTTTAGGCAATTTAGATTAGCGAGCAGCGGCAATAGTTTCGCCACAAATCATCATCAATTGGTCGCGCATCCAGATGTGTGCTTTATCTTTTTCTGAAGACTCATGCCAGCTTAGGTAACCTGAGATGTAGCGGTTCTCAGTTGGCAACTCAAGGATCTTCACATCGTGAAGCTCGTTCGATTGCTCTACCAACCAGCGAGGTGCAATTGTGATTAGTTCAGATTGACCAACAACGTAAAGGATGTTGCTCAAGCTCGAGCCTTGGTAAGCAGAGTGACACTCAAGATCGCGGTATGCCTGCTCAGAGAAGCTGCGCATACCATTAACGCGAGATAGAGTTGCGTGGCTTTCAGAACGTAGCTCTTCAAGAGAGATGCTATCACCAATACGAGAATGGTTCTTAGAAGCAACCACCACTAGCTCATCTGAGAAGATCTCTGTGCTTGAGTAGCCTTGCTCTTCAAAACGTGCGTAGTTGATCACGAAGTCGACTTCTTGATAACGCATTTTTTCGCTCAGCAATGAATCAACGTCAGAGTCAACCGTCAGTTTGATACCAGGTGCTTGCTCCGCAACAGAGTTCATGATGTTAGCAGCAAAACGCATGTCACATGGACTACAAACGACTAGGCGGAACAGGCGTGAAGACGACTCAGGGCTAAAGATAGAGCAAGGCAGTTCGTTACGGATCAATTGAAGCGCTTGACGAACAGGACCGAAAAGCTGACGAGCACGTTGAGTTGGTTGAATACCACGGCCATGACGCATAAATAGCTCGTCGTTAAACATATTTTTAAGACGCGCCACTGCGTTACTTACTGCAGGTTGAGACATACCCAAGTTGTGCGCAGCACGGGTGATGTTTTGCTCTTGCATTACTGCATCAAAAACAGTCAAAAGGTTAAGATCCACTCCACGTAATGTCGATTCCATTCGGTAACCAGCTACAGCTTGATTTGAAACATTTCTGTTCGACATTGTCTTCTTGCCTCTATGTTGTCACTTTTGCCTTGGATATGGCGAAAAAATTAAAATGGTAGTGAAAGTTTTCTCATCAGCAGTCATTTGCCCGAGCTATGCTTTCGTCTTGCACTCTAATATCCAGCAATATTTCACTAACAACAAGAGGTTTAATATTAAATTATCATTTTTTACGCAACAAACAATATAAATATTTAATAACAAAGACTTACCTTAGTTATAAAAACATCTAAAACAAACTACCCATCAAGATTTTAGATTTATAAATCACCAACCCATAGAAAAACAGTATGAAATACAAAAAGGGCGACCCATTCGGCCACCCAATATATCAAGAGTAATTAGTCTAATTTGATAATGCCACGTAACTTGGAAAGCAAACGTTTGCCCAAAGTGAGTCCCACAATTGCTGCTGTGAATCCCAGTTACCTGAAGCGATCCAGTCTGCCAGTGCTTGGGCCACATCTGGGTAATGAGTGGGTTCAGCCTGAGGCTCTTGAAGCCAGTGGCGTACTATAGAAGGATCGAGTTCCGTCATTCCCATAGCAAGCCCAAGCTCTTCCAACGTAGCGACATTGGTTTGTTGTTCGAACTGACCATGCAATGGTTTGAGGAGCAACTTCTTACCCAGACTCAGGGCTTCTGAAGGCAGTTCAAAGCCACCATTGGCAATGACACCGCTGCACGAGTGCAAATGACGCTGGAATCCATCACGGTCGAGTGGATAGAAATCGATGCCTTCTTGAGAATAAGCCTGACTCACTTCTGGGTGGTAACAAACAAACTGATAATTAGAAAACCGCACCAGTAGCTCTTCAATATCGTCAAGCGATTCAAATGGCAAATACACTAGGATTTGTTGCTCGTGAGCTTGGATTGGGGCATGAGGCGGCGTATCAATGATCGGTGGCAGGATCTGCTGATCAAAGTGGAACCAATGCAGACCAATATGCATATTGGATGGGGCAAAATGATCAATCAGCCATTTGTCGTACCATGTGGCGTCTTTGATTGGTACATCATACTTAAACGCATTTTGGTGACTTAAGCCGATACAGGTAACGTTTTGACGCTTTGCGGCCCACGCCGATACCGGTTCAAAGTCTGAAATCACTAAGTCATAGGGAGATAGGTCAATTTCACGGATCTCTTTCCACAAACGATAGAGACTATTTTTTTGATACGTCTTGTAAACATCAACTTTGCCCTGGTGAGTGATAAAACTGAGCCCTTGACGTACTTGATAATCACCAAATACATCCATTGAAAAGTACTTGTCTCGCTCTCGACCGGTAAACAAGAAATCGACATCAACACCCTCTAGATTGTTAAATGCTTTTGCCATTGCTCGCGCTCGTGCGATATGACCATTACCTGTCCCTTGCACGCCATACAAAATTCGCATCGGTAATTTCCTTGCCTACTGTTTTATTGTTAATGAGTTATAAAGCGAGTAATTGAATGGCTATCGCAGCGCAGCCCAAGCCCAAAGCAGCACCGACAACCACGTCTGTTAAAAAGTGGACCCCAAGTACTATCCTAGAGACGCCAACCAAACACGCCCAGCCCAAAGCAGCGCTACCAAAAGTTGGGTAAAAATGCTCGATAAGCGCCGCCATGATAAATGCTGCGGCAGTATGCCCTGATGGCAAGCTGTAACGGTCAGACGGAGTGATGTAAGAGACAAATTGCGCTGAGAGCTGCTCTGGACGTCGGCGTTTAATGGTGTTTTTGGTCAGCCAGTAAATGGGCAGCTCAAGCGCAAAAGCCAACAGTCCTGCGTATAAAAACCACTGTCCCTGCTCTGCGCCAAATAGCCAAGCCATGACACCTAAACAAGCATAGAGATGACCGTCACCACTACGAGAAACCCAACGAGCCACCTTGGCAATTGGGCGATAAAAACGGTTATGAAGACACAGAGATGAAAATGCGCAATCAACACGCACGATAGAATCAAATGTACGCATAACAAAGTACCTATTCCTTCTGGTATTGAAGCTAGGCTAAATGCGTCAAATGACGGGGAAGTGACAAATTGTTTGTAAAAGAATGACAGTGCTCTGAGTAGTGTTCAGAGCACTGTTTTACTTAAAGAAGGAAAAATCTAGTGCAGTTCTTCATGTTTATGCACCACACCAAAGTCAGCCAAAATGGCGTAAGCGGCCGGGATCATGAATAGCACCAGCAAAGTTGAAGCAAATATGCCAAACACTATCGATATCACCAACGGCTGAATAACCTGAGCTTGCAAGCTGGTTTCCGTCAACAGTGGCAACAAACCCGCTGCGGTAGTCAGAGAGGTCAAAAATACTGCTCTGAATCGCTCACGACTGGCTTTTACCACCGAGTCATACACGCTATCCCCTTCATCGACATGGTGACGAATGTACTGCACCAACAAAATGGAGTCGTTAACCACGATGCCTGCAAGGGAAACAAAGCCCATGATACTTGGCATACTCAATGAATGCCCTAGCAGGAAGTGGCCCCAAATCACCCCTATCAGTGCCAAAGGGATCGCTAACATCACCACAAATGGCTCTAGGTAACTGCGGAACTGATAACTGAGGATAACGAACACGCCAAATAGTCCTAGTAAGAACCCACTAGCAATCGAGCTACCTGTCTTTGCACTATCTGCGGCCTGCCCTTCAAAGTCGAAGCGCAGTCCTGGATACTTGCTTTTCAACACAGGGACTTCTTGCGCTTGGAATTGATTAACGATCGCCGTCGAGCTTGCCTTTGCGTTATCGACGTCTGCATAAATACTGATCGTACGAAGGCCATTAATGCGCTGAATTCGCACGTAGTTACGTTGAAAGTCCAAAATCGCCACAGTGCCCAGCGGGATCTGTTTGCCATCCCCCGTAATCACTGGGAAATTTACCAACTGAGCAAGATCACCAGCCTGAAGTTTATTGAGTTGCACTTCAATTTTGATGTTCTCAACCCCGACTTGAATCTCGTCAGCGGTCTGGCCAAAGAATGCGGCACGCAGCTGACTTGCGATCATCTGGCCATTAACTCCAAAGGTTTCTGCCCCTGGCCTTAGCTTGACTAAGATCTCTTCCTTGCCCAAGCGCATATCATCGAGCACACCAGTTACCCCGTCAAACTGATTGAGGTAATCTTGGATTTCGATAGAAGCGGCTTTAAGCTCCTCTAATGAGTCGTGCTGAGCACGGATTTCGATGGCTCTTCCACCTGGGCCCATGGTCGGCTGTTTGAAGACCAGAGAGACAGGTAGCGCCAATTCTCCAACATCTTCTCGCCAAGCATCGACAAACTCATCTATCAAAGTATTGCGCTCTTCAGCACCAAGCAAATCAAGCCTCACCGTCGCAAGGTGCGGGCCACTTTCATCGGCGTCTGAGTTCATGTTGAACTGGCTGGTAATATGCTCAACCAGCACTCTGCCCTGCTCGTAGTTTTCGCTCCACTCTTTATTTAGCTTGTCTGCCGATTGGATCAGTTTGTCTACCACTTGCTCGGTCTGTGCCAACGTTGATCCCGGAGGCAAAATGACTCGAGCTTCGGCTATATCGCCATCTAGATCAGGAAATGGCACAAAGCTCACCACATTTCCCGCTACTAGACCAACAGAGGCTAACAGCAGTGCCAGCACTGAACCTAAAAAGGCATAGCGCCACTTCACCACTGCGCCCACTGCAGTCATCAATTGGTTGTTTCGAAACTGCTCAAACTTCTCCAATAGTATCGCTTTGAAACGCAGCGGCTTAGCTTCGTTTTTTTGCTTATGCAATGAATGAGCAAGGTGGTTAGGTAAGATCAAGAAGGCTTCAACCAGACTTAAACTCAGCACCAAAATCAAGACTTGAGGCACCGCACTGAGCACCGCCCCCATCTCCCCTTCAAGGAAGAGTAAGCTGCCAAAAATACACACAGTGGTCAGAAATGATGAGATGACCCCCGGCAATACCTTACTCACGCCTTTATAGACGGCATCGTCGATCTCTTCGCCTCGGTCCAAATGAGCAGCAATCGATTCTGCAATCACGATGGCGTCATCCATCATGATACCAATCGCCATCAACAGGCCCACCAGCGACATTATGTTGATGGAAAGCCCTAATTGCGCCATCAAAAATAGGCCACCAAGAAAGGCGACTGGCAAACCTGCTGCCACCCAAAATGAGTAACGGAAGCTGAAAAATAACCACATCACAAAGAAGACCAAGACAATACCTTGCCAGCCATTCTTAACCATCATGGTAAGACGATCCCACAATACTGAGGAGATATCATTGGTCATCTCCAGTTTGACTCCATCAGGAGCAATCGCTTGTTGATCTTCTATAAACTCAACAACTCGATCTTTGATGCGCAATGCATCATCGGCTTTGTTCTTACTCACCTTGAGAATTGCTGCAGGGTGCTGATCAAATAGTACTTTTTGCTCATCCAACTCAAAACGGTCGGTTATTGTGGCAATATCACCCAATCGAATTACGCTGCCATTTGGCGCAGACCCGACGACAATTGTCTTCAACTCTTCAGGGGTGGTGCGTCGCTCATCAAAACGAATAAGGAAGTTCTTCTCTGCGGTTTCAATCGCACCACTTGGCAACTTAATATTCTGTCGACCAATCTGATTGGCAATATCTGCCACGCTCAGGCCTAACTGACGAATGGCTTGATCATCTAACTCAACACGATATTGATGATCTGAAAAACCACTCACATCGACCAAGGACACCCCGTAATCCAGCTTTAGCGTCCGTTTTAGTTGCTCTGCGTATGCCTTTAGTTCAGGCCAACCGATATCTGCGGTAATGGCAATATCGACCACTGGCTCATTCCAATCCAGCTCTTGCACCACTGGACTTTCAATTTCATCAGGAAAATCGTTGATCGAATTTATCTGTGTTTGCACATCTACCAGCATACGTCCAATATCGGCTTTCTCGTTCAGCTTCAATACAAGACGTGCCGATCCTTCTACGGCTTCACAGCGAGTTTCTACGATGTTGGCAAGGCCATCGACGGCATCTTCCATTCGTACACAGATACTTTCCTCAACTTCCTGCGGCGATGCCCCAGGGTATACCACTCCAGCCATAATAAATGGTGGTGAAAACTCAGGAAACGTCTCACGTTTAATGCTGGATAACGAGCTCAATCCCAAGATAAGCAGAGTCAACATCAATAAGTTAGCTGCGGTTGGGTGTCGGGAGAAAAACCGGATCATGTGTTTGCTCCCTGCATATCTTGCTCGCGTATCGCCATACCTTCGATCGCAGGCAATAGATCATTGATGATCAGCTTGTCACCTTCTTTAAGTTCGGCAGAGATCACTACTTGATCATCACGACGGTATAGCACTTCTACTGTCAGGAATTTTAGGCGGTTATTTTCCATTAAATAGATGCGCTCACCATGCAGTGCTCGTTCAGGGATCACCCATTGTGCTTCTGCATTTCCTTCGATTTCTGCCTTAACAAACATGCCATTGACTAGCGGTGGGCGATTGCTCGGGTCAAGCTGAGAGTAATCCTGCTCTATCTCTAAGATCACTCCAACCGTCGCTTGATTTGAGTCCACCGTTTCACTGATTCTGGCCACTTTCGCCGCCCAAATGGCAGAACTGTTTCCGCTACTAAGCTCAACCTGAGCCTTAATTGAAGAGAGTTGCGGCTGTGCTGTGCTGCCATTATGTTTAAAGCTTGCTGCTAAGATTCTCATATCGTGAATCGCTAGTTGAGCTTCCACTTCCATCGTTTCCACACCATGACCAACTATCATGGTCTGCTGCAAATTGACCACTTGGTCTAACTCCACATCGACCTCAGCAATGCGCAAATCTTCTGGAAGTGTCACGGTAGTTTTGTCTAGCGAACGCTGCGCTTCTTTGACACGAGATTGATTCACTTTCACTTGCGCTTGTGCCACTTTTCTTTCATCAGGGAAGAGTTTTAGCTGATTCTCCATATCCTGAACGAGTTTCTGCTGCGAAAGATAAGACTGGTTCTGCTGATCAACATCTGACTGAGATGTTAAGCCTTTTTGGCGCAAATTCTGCTTACGCTCTAGTTCTTTCTTAGCAATAAATAAGCGGCTTTTCTCGATACTGAGGGTACTTTTCAAGTTACTTTGTTCAAGATCGATTTTAGCCAGCTGAGTATTGCTGGAGTTTAGGTCGGCCTGCGCTTGCGCTAACTTTAATTCGTAATCAAGAGGGTCAATTCGCAGCACCTCAGTGCCCGCTTTGAGTAAACGGCCTTTCTCAAGTTGTGGATGACGGTAAATGACCTTACCGCTTACCTCTGCGATAGCTTTCCACTCAAACTTCGGCGCAACCTTGCCAAACCCAACCACCTTCGGCGCTATTTCCACAGGCTGCATCTCAATCACTTCAACCAATCGAGAGCGATCAGCCGCAGGTTTAGTTGGCGGCTGTGGACGAAGTTTTACTGCCATCACAAGTAAAATAATCCCAATAGCCAAAGCTGGGAAAAATAACAGTTTACGCTTTAGGGTCATGCTCTTCTCCTGCATCCATTGGCGCTAGCAATCCTCGCTGAATAAATGCGAGGTTGTGCTCTAGTAATTGTTCAAGAAACTCTTCTGTCAGCTCGATGTTATGCATCTTCATAATTTCTGGAGGCGCAAGAAATGGAAACACCATCAAACTAATAAAGCTTAGTCGACTAAGCTTGGGATCTAGTCCGGGTTGCAGCATTCCAGCTTGAGATAACTTACTGTCTAATGTCGAACGAGCAGGCATCGAAATACTGGTCATAATATCCACCAGCATCTGCCGCTGAGGGTTATCTTCATCCATCATCATGGTTCTACCTATCAACCTCGGAAAATCTGGATTCTTCCCCATCGTTGAGTAGTAGGTTTTCATAATGTTGAGAAAGTTCTGTTGTTCCCCCTCTTTTTCCATCTCTGCGATGGTTTGTTTCATGGGAGCAATCGTCTCTCGGATCATGGTTTCAAACAGTCCCACCTTGCTACCGAAGTAATATCGGATCAGTGCGATATTGACCCCTGCTTTCTCTGCTATTAGCCGAGTAGATACTTTTTCATAGGGCATGATGCTAAACAGCTCTCTGGCGCTGTGGATCAAAGCCTCTCTCGTATCAATATCTTGACTTGGCCGTCCGACTTTTCTTGCCATCACTATGCCCTTTATTTAATCAACTGATTAATTATAGGTAGCAAGGTGCATGGATGATAGAAGATTAATTCATCACTATTTCATCATTTGATTAATTTATTGGCTTTTTACTTTATGTCTCCTTCTATGAGTAATTATTCGGCTTTAATTGCAGAAATATCCACCGAGACTATTGACCTCTACGAAGGAAAAGGATATTAATTTGTTAATTCAATTTTGTGGACGGTAACAATGACCTCACGTTTTTCATCTCTGCTTAGCCTCCTCCTTATCGTGATAACATCGCGCGGGTAGGCTGTGGACTGAAAAAACACCACAAAAAAGAAAAAGCCCGCAACTGATGCGGGTTTTTTTGTAACTATCAAAACATAAAAAATCGGTATCAGTGGGAAGCAACCGATTAACTCTCTAAAAAGGACTGACAACATGAGCGATCAAGTCATTATCTTCGACACCACACTACGTGATGGCGAACAAGCACTTTCAGCAAGCCTAACGGTAAAAGAAAAACTGCAAATTGCTTATGCGCTAGAGCGACTGGGTGTTGACGTGATCGAAGCAGGTTTTCCGGTATCTTCACCGGGTGACTTTGAGTCGGTTCAAACCATTGCCAAACACATCAAGAATAGCCGTGTTTGTGCCCTTTCTCGTGCTGTCGCCAAAGATATCGACGTAGCTGCCGAATCTTTGAAGGTTGCAGAAGCTTTCCGAATTCATACCTTTATCTCAACGTCAACAGTTCACGTTCAAGACAAACTACGCCGCAGTTACGATGACGTGGTGCAGATGGGTGTGGAAGCGGTTAAGCGTGCTCGTCGCTACACCGACGATGTCGAGTTCTCGTGTGAAGATGCTGGTCGTACCCCTATCGACAATCTTTGCCGTATGGTAGAAGCAGCCATTGATGCCGGTGCAACTACTGTCAACATCCCAGATACTGTTGGTTATACGGTGCCAAGTGAGTTTGGTGGCATCGTTGAAACACTATTTAATCGCGTACCAAATATCGATAAAGCGATCATCTCGGTACACTGTCATGATGACTTAGGCATGTCGGTGGCGAACTCGATTGCTGCAGTACAAGCGGGGGCTCGCCAGATAGAAGGTACCATCAATGGTATTGGTGAACGTGCGGGTAACTGTTCGCTAGAAGAGATAGCGATGATCATCAAGACTCGCTCAGAGCACCTTGGTGTAACCACAGGCATCAACCATCAAGAGATCCATCGCACCAGTAAGATGGTTAGCCAGCTATGTAATATGCCAGTGCAAAGTAACAAGGCGATTGTTGGTGCCAATGCATTCAGCCACTCTTCAGGTATCCACCAAGATGGCATGCTAAAGAACAAGAACACCTATGAGATCATGACTCCTGAGTCAATTGGTCTTAAGAACCAAGCGCTTAACCTAACCTCTCGCTCTGGCCGTGCTGCAGTGAAGAGCCATATGGATACGCTTGGCTACAATGAAGATGAGTACAACCTAGATGCGCTATACGCAGACTTCTTGAAGCTTGCCGATCGCAAAGGTCAGGTTTTCGATTACGACCTAGAAGCCTTGATGTTCTTCTCCAACCTTAAAGAAGAAGATGACTTCTATAAGTTGAACTACCTAAGCGTGCAATCTGGCAGCGTAATGGCGACCACCAGCATCAAGCTTCAATGTGGTGATAAAGAGACTGCGGAAGCCGCAGTTGGTAATGGTCCTGTTGATGCGCTTTATCAATGCATCTACCGGGTCACAGGCTACGACATCGTGCTAGATAAGTTCGACCTAACCGCTAAAGGCGAAGGTGAAGATGGTCTTGGTCAGGCAGATATCATTGCTAACTACAAAGGTCGTAAGTACCACGGCACTGGCGTTTCTACCGATATTGTTGAGGCTTCAGGCCAAGCACTACTGCATGTAATCAACAGCATCCACCGCGCTGAGCAGATCGAAGAGATCAAACAGAACAAAGAAAAAATTGAAACTGTTTAAAGGGTTTAAGGGTTTAAGGGTTTAAGGCTATACCAACCCCTTAAACCCAATCACTTTTAACAGAGACTACTGAACTAAAAATAATATTTCGCAAACACAATTTGAAACCACAAGGAAAAAGCAACCATGGCAGGCTCAAGCTACAAAATTGCCGTTCTACCGGGTGACGGTATTGGCCCAGAAGTAATGCAACAAGCACACAAGGTTCTTGATGCTATCGAGAAAAAACATGCAATTACCTTTGAGCGTGAAGAGTTCGATGTAGGCGGTATTGCCATCGATAACCACGGTTCGCCACTTCCTGACGTAACACTAAAAGGCTGTGAAGACTCTGATGCGGTGCTATTTGGCTCAGTAGGTGGCCCTAAGTGGGAACACTTACCACCAAACGATCAGCCTGAGCGTGGTGCGCTATTGCCACTACGTAAGCACTTCCAACTGTTTTGTAACCTACGCCCAGCCCAAATCCATGCAGGTTTAGAAGCCTTCTCACCACTACGTGCTGATATCTCACAGCGCGGTTTCGATATAGTGGTTGTTCGTGAGCTAACAGGTGGTATTTACTTTGGCCAACCAAAAGGTCGTGAAGGCGAAGGGGACAACGAGAAAGCATTTGATACTGAAGTTTACCACCGCTACGAAATCGAGCGAATTGCTCGTATCGCATTTGAATCGGCGATGCTGCGTACAAAGAAAGTTTGCTCAGTTGATAAAGCCAACGTTCTACAAAGCTCTATCCTATGGCGTGAAGTGGTTGAAGAAGTGGCAAAAGAGTACCCAGAAGTCGAACTAAGCCATATCTACATTGATAACGCAACCATGCAACTTATCAAAGACCCATCGCAGTTTGACGTAATGTTATGTTCAAACATCTTTGGTGACATCATCTCTGATGAGTGCGCCATGATCACAGGCTCTATGGGCATGCTTCCTTCTGCAAGCCTTAACCAAAGTAAGTTTGGCATGTACGAACCAGCAGGTGGCAGTGCTCCAGATATCGCAGGTAAAGACATCGCTAACCCAGTAGCGCAAATCCTTTCAGCGGCGCTTATGCTCCGCTACAGCTTAGGTGAAGAAGCGGCTGCACAAGATATTGAAAATGCAGTATCTAAAGCACTAGAAGCGGGCGAGCTAACCGCAGACCTTGCGGGTGATAACAAAGCGCTAACCACCTCAGAGATGGGCGACAAGATCGCAGCGTACATTACAAACTCATAAAGCGTCAGTGCGTGGGTAGAGCTTGCTTTGCCCACGTGACAAGGAAGCAGACAATGTCAAAAACACTATACGAAAAAATCTATGACGCCCACGTTGCGGTAGCAGCCGAGGGTGAAAACCCAATTCTATATATCGACCGTCACCTAGTTCACGAAGTGACCTCACCACAGGCGTTTGACGGCCTTCGTGAGAAAGGTCGTAAAGTGCGCCAAGTAGGCAAGACCTTTGCCACTATGGACCACAACGTATCGACCGAAACCAAAGATATCAACGCTTCAGGTGAGATGGCACGTATCCAGATGGAAACACTATCGAAGAACTGTGAAGAGTTTGGTGTCACCCTTTACGACATCAACCACAAATACCAAGGCATCGTACACGTGATGGGCCCTGAATTAGGTATTACCCTACCAGGTATGACTATCGTTTGTGGTGACTCACATACCGCAACTCACGGTGCATTTGGCTCTCTAGCATTCGGTATTGGTACTTCTGAAGTAGAGCATGTCCTAGCGACTCAAACGCTAAAGCAGGCTCGCGCTAAGACCATGAAGATTGAAGTTAAAGGCAAGGTTGCAGAAGGCATTACGGCGAAAGATATCGTGCTAGCCATCATCGGCAAAACTACAGCCGCAGGTGGTACTGGCTACGTGGTAGAGTTCTGTGGTGAAGCGATCCGTGACCTAACTATGGAAGGTCGTATGACGGTGTGTAACATGGCGATCGAGCTAGGGGCGAAAGCTGGCCTAGTCGCACCAGACCAAACTACCTTTGATTACATCCAAGGCCGTAAATTTGCACCAACAGGGGATGATTGGGATGCGGCAGTAGAATACTGGAGCAGCCTAAAATCTGACGATGATGCTGAGTTTGACGCAGTAGTGACACTTGATGCTGCGGAGATCAAACCTCAAGTGACTTGGGGCACCAACCCAGGTCAGGTGATCGCAGTGGATCAAACCATTCCAAACCCAGCAGACTTTAGTGATCCTGTTGAGAAAGCTTCGGCAGAAAAAGCACTGGGCTACATGGGTCTACGCGCAGGGACTAAGCTCTCTGACTACCCAGTAGATAAAGTCTTCGTTGGTTCTTGTACAAACTCACGTATCGAAGATATGCGTGCAGCCGCAGCTGTTGCCAAAGGCAAGCAAGTCGCATCTCACGTTCAAGCGCTGATCGTACCAGGCTCTGAGCAAGTAAAAGCACAGGCAGAAGCAGAGGGCCTAGATAAGATCTTTATCGACGCTGGCTTTGAATGGCGTCTACCAGGCTGCTCAATGTGCCTTGCGATGAACAACGACCGCCTAGGCCCACAAGAGCGCTGTGCGTCCACTTCAAACCGCAACTTTGAAGGTCGCCAAGGTCGTGATGGCCGTACTCACCTAGTGAGCCCAGCAATGGCCGCCGCCGCAGCAATTGCTGGCCATTTCGTTGATATTCGTGAAATCTAAAGGAGCACTCTAATGGCTGAATTTAAACAACATACCGGCTTAGTCGTTCCTCTAGATGCAGCGAACGTTGATACCGATGCCATCATCCCTAAGCAGTTCTTACAAAAAGTATCTCGCCTAGGGTTTGGTAAACACCTATTCCACGACTGGCGCTTCCTAGATGATGCTGGTGAACAACCAAACCCAGAGTTTGTGATGAATGCACCTCGCTACCAAGGCGCAAGTATCCTACTCGCTCGTGAAAACTTTGGCTGTGGCTCGTCGCGTGAACACGCACCATGGGCTCTAGCAGATTACGGCATCCGTGCCATGATCGCTCCAAGCTTTGCAGATATCTTCTACGGCAACTCAATCAACAACCAGATGGTGCCAGTGAAGCTGACTGAAGCTGAAGTGGATGAGCTATTTAGCTTTGTTGAAGCGAACGAAGGCGCACAGATCGAAGTGGATCTTGAGGCAATGAAGGTACGTGCCAACGGCAAAGAGTACTCATTTGAGATCGATGAATTCCGTCGTCACTGTTTGTTAAACGGCTTGGATAACATTGGCTTGACGCTTCAACATGAAGAGAAGATTGCAGAGTACGAGCAGAAGATCCCTGCGTTCTTACGCTAACTTTTAGCCCACAGCTTAAATGAGTTATTCGGGCTTTGCTGGAACAAGTCTCTGCGACAAGGACGTCGCAGTGAAGCATCATGGATGATGAATTGCGTCTTGTGTAAGTAAAGCCCGAATAACGACAACACCAATCTAGAAAATGCGATCACCTCAGATCGCATTTCTTTTTTAATCCCCCGCAAGTTTTTCCCCATCCCCAAGGTCTACTCTCCTAACCAACAAGGAGTCCGTAATGAAAAAGTTTTGGCTACTGATACTGACACTAGTCAGCACCACCACCTTTGCTGCGCCTAAATCTGAGCTTTGGGCCTATTGGGATAACAGTGATGAATCCAATCCAAAGGTTATCTCTCATCAGGAGTGGCAATCTTTTCTCGACAAATATTTGGTTCAAGATGGGCAGCACCACTTAATTAAATACGCTTCTGTATCCAACTCTGACAAGGCGCTATTAAACAACTACATCAACGCGCTCGCAGCCCTTGACCCTAAAAGCTTTAATCGTGCAGAGCAGTATGCCTACTGGGTGAATCTCTATAATGCCATTACGGTAGATTTGATCTTGGATGCCTACCCAGTTAAATCCATTACTAAGCTGGGTGGATTATTTAGCTTTGGCCCGTGGGGAGAGGAAGTAATAACGGTCGATGGTAAAAAATTAACGCTCAACGACATAGAGCACCGTATTTTGCGCCCAATTTGGAACGATGCCCGCACCCATTATGCGGTCAACTGTGCAAGCTTGGGGTGCCCCAACTTACAAGCGCAAGCCTTTACGTCACAAAACACACAAATGCTGCTAGAGCAAGCTGCAAAAGCATTTGTTAACAGTGACAAGGGGGTCATGATCACTAGCAAAGGCATGACGCTATCTTCCATTTACGAGTGGTTCACGGAAGACTTTGGTGGGAATGACGCTGCAGTTATCAAGCATTTGCAGCAGTACCGTAGCGATGTGCCAAGCTCGGTTAAGATCCGCTATGACTATGACTGGGATCTTAACCAAACGAAATAGATCAGAAACTCGAGCCCGGTTGCTCTAAGAAAAATAGCTCTTCTTGGCTAGAGGTACGGCCTAAAATGGCATTTCGATGAGGGTAGCGACCAAAGCGTTCAATAATCTCTTTGTGCTTAAACTCATACTCTAGCGTACTCTCGTTACCGTTGGTCTGAAACAGGCCGACGGCTTGCTCATGAACTTTCAGAGATTCGCTGTGCATAAATGGCATGTACAAGAAATTGCGCTGCTGAGGACTTAAGATCTTATCTTCACCATATCTCACCGCTTCTTGCGCCAAACCCAACGCAAGCGGATCGCTAGCAAATGCCTGAGGTTTACCACGATAGATATTGCGAGAAAACTGATCGAGCACGATGATTTCTGCCAGCCGACCAAAAGGACTCTGCCGCCATTCAAACAGCTCACACTGAGCAGCCTTTGAATGCAACTCACCAAAGCGCTCACTAATCTGGGTATCCAGTGTCTCATCCCCTACAAACCACTGTTTAGGGGTTAACTCATCAAACCAAAAAGTCAGTACATCAGTGTACATATGCCTCTCCAAATGCCATTGGGCTACTTAAACCCTTGCTCTTTCTTAATTAAATCGTAAGCCGATTGGATCTCTTGGGCTTTTTCTTTGGCCACTTCCATCATCTCTTTTGGCAGACCTTTAGCCACCAGTTTATCTGGATGATGTTCGTTCATTAGCTTGCGATACGCACGCTTAACGGTCTTTGAGTCCGCCCCTTCAGCGACACCCAATACTTTGTAAGCGTCAGCTAACTGGTTTGCTGATGTAGCTTGCTGCCAAGAGCCGCCTCCAGATGAGTGCCCACCTCCTTGATGGAAACCGCCTTGCTGAAAACGAAACGCCGCCTCTTGCATCTGCAAACGTTGCTCAAGCTGCTGGCTCGAGAACCCTAACCCTTGCGCAACGGTATGTAACACTTGGCGCTCACTTGGATGAAGGTCACCGTCAGCAAATGCAGCAGAGATCTGTAACTCTAAGAAAAATTGTAGCAAATCATGGCGACCGCCAGAGGAAAGGCGAACTTTTTCTAGGGTTTCACGCAATGGAAAGTCACTTGATTTACCTTCACGGAAGGCATCTTGAGCGGCTCGGCGCTGCTCGCCATGCAAATTCATGCGTCCCATCAAAGTGCTAGCCAACTGAATCTCTTGCTCGGTCACTTGGCCTTTTGCTTTAGCTACATGCCCCATCACCGCAAATGCGCTGTGGAAAAACTCGGCTTGCCTCTCGGCGTTTGAAGTCTGACCAAAGCCACCAGCAGAACCAAAACTGCCTCCACTGCCAAAACCACCGTGCTGCAAACGACGAGCTTTATCGAACTGGTGCCCTAGAAATACCCCCAGTAACGCACCAAATGGTCCTCCGAACAGAAAACCGAAAAAAGCGCCGAGAATTTTGCCAAAAATCTGCATTATTGTGCTCTCAATCTATGAATTTTTATCTTGTTATGCGGTCTTATAGTGTCGATTCAATGAAGAATCCTTTATTATAAAGGACCTTTTATCGGAACCGTGCTTTGATGGCTAGCTTGCCAAGGTGTTCCGACTTTTCACCCATGGATTCAAGCACCACAGGATTGTTCAACTTGATGTTTCGTACTTCTCGCACTCTACTTGCCGTTTCTGTGAGTGCTGCATTAACCACACCCGCACTCCAAGCTGAAGAACAAAACCTAGACAGTGTGCAGCAAATGCCGCCTCAGGATCAATGTCTGGTCGCAGAAAGCGCTCAGAATGACATTAATAATCAGCCAATTCACATCAAAGCGGACCGCGTCATCGCAGAAGCTGACAAAAGAGCCGTCTATGAAGGTGATGTCACCATCACTCAAGGCGTTCGCGAGATCCGTGCCAACAGCATTACTCACAAACCTGTCGAGCAAACCATGATTGCCGAAGGTGATGTGCGCTTTAAAGATGCTCAAGTCAAAGCCAAAGCCGACAAAATTACCGCTCAGCTTGATAGCGATGAGACGCGTATGGAAAATACGCAGTATCAATTTTTGTGTGAATCAGGCCGTGGTGATGCGGCAATGGTGCTGAAAACCGGGCAAAAAGTGTATGAAATGGAAGATGGTTCCCTAACCTCCTGTCCAGAAGGCGATAACACGTGGATGCTCAAAGCTGGTTCTATCGAGGTCGATCAGGAAGAGCAATACGCCTACTTTTACCATACTCGTTTTGAAGTATTGGATGTTCCTGTGATGTACATTCCGTACATGAGCATGCCTGTTGGTGGTCAGCGTAAAACCGGGATGTTATTTCCAACCATCTCTCTTGATACCAAAGATGGTCTTAAAGTGAAGGTGCCGGTTTATTGGAATCTTGCTCCAAACTACGATTTAACCACGACGATTAACTATATGGAGCGCCGCGGCACCCAATTCACCAGTGATTTTCGCTACCTAACCAATTACGGAAGCGGCGACCTGCGTGGCGAATATATCGGCAGTGACAGCCAATATTCTAAAGATGCCCACCGCTGGGCATTTGGCTATACCCACAGTGGCATCATTGCCGAGAATTGGAAAGTCGATATCGACTATTCACGCATCAGTGACAAGAACTACTTCAAAGACTTGGAATCGAGTGTAGGTAATCGTGAAGATGGTCAATTGCTGCAAAAAGGGAGTGCCAGTTACCGTCAGGAAAACTGGGATGTTGAATTAACAGTAAAAGACTTCCAAATATTGGATAGTGCAGATACGTCGACTCAACCTTACCAATTGTTACCACAGCTAAAATTTAACTACTACGCACCTAGCTTATACGACGGTGTGAACTTTGATGTACTGGGCCATATCAGCCGATTTGAGATCCAAGATACTTCTCGCCCTACGGCAACTCGATTGCACTTAGAGCCAGGGATTATCATGCCTTTTAGCAAACCTTGGGGCTCTTTAACCGGTGAAGCACGAATGCTGGCCACTTATTACCAACAAGAGTTTGATTCAAGTGAAACAGAGAACGCCAACTATGAAGAAGAAGTTGCACGAGCGCTACCTGAATTAAGATTGTTGGGTGAGCTGAATCTAGAACGTCAAACTGGAGAATACTTGCAAACGCTCGAGCCAAAAGTTCAATACCTGTACATTCCCGACGTAGATCAAACCAACATTGCACTCTATGACACAACGAATCTTCAAACAGACTATTATGGCTTGTTCAGAAGTCGTAGGCACAGTGGTGTTGACCGAATTAATCAAGCTAACCAAATCAGTTACGGTGCTACGACCCGATTTTATGACAGCAATTACAAAGAGCGCATGAATGTCTCTTTTGGTCAAATCTACTACCTCAACCGAGAGTCAGCCTCTACAGACCAATCGTCATATTCTGCTTGGGCAATAGAAGCGGATTTCAACTTCAGTGACTACTTGTTCTATCACGGTGGTATTCAGTATGACGTGGCATCTAGTGCGCTCCAGCTAGGAAACAGCACCTTAGAGTACAGATTTGATCAAGGCTATGTTCAAGGCAATTATCGCTATGTATCAAAAGAATACATAAATAGTAATGTTAGTTTTATTAATGAGAGCAACACCTATACACGTAACGGTATCTCGCAGGCTGGTTTATTGACAGGCTTTGATATCAATCGAAACTGGAAAGCCGAAGTCCAATATTTCCATGACATAACGGAAAATGTTCGCCTCGAAAGCCTTGCCAAGCTGGGGTATACCAGTGACTGTTGGTTTATCAGCTTTGCCTACAGTAACCAGATCCGTGATTGGGAAGGTGGCATCGTAGGTGCTACTGGCACCGAACCTAGTTACGAAAGTAACTTCAAATTTGATATCGGCATCCGTGGTTTTGGCACCGAGCTCAGCTCGACACAATCCACCGATAACGCCCTAGGCTACGGACGCCCGTTCTACTTAAACAACTAAGTAAGAACCAACAAACATTGCAGAATTGGAAACAAATTAAATGAAGATGTGGAAACAAACCCTTGCAGCCGTCGCACTCTCTGCGAGCTCTATGGCTTATGCTCAACCCGTGCAGCTCGACAAAGTGATCGCTGTGGTGAATGATGGCGTGATCTTGCAAAGTGAACTAGACGGTGCCTTGAAAACCATCCAAGCCAACGCAAAAGTGAGCAATCAAGCCCTTCCAGAGCAAGAGGTGTTACACGAACAGGTGCTCGATAAGCTCATCCTTGATACCATTCAAGCGCAACAAGCCGAGCAGATGGGGGTTCGTATTGATGACAACCGTCTCGATATTGCCCTGCAAGAGATCGCCAACTCAAAGCAAATGACTGAGCAGCAACTACGTGAATCGGTAGAAGCGGAAGGCCTAAGCTTTGCTGAGTTTCGTGAGCAAGTGCGCAATGAGATTGCCGCATCAGAAGCGCGAAATGCTCAAGTGCGTCGTCGCATCAATATCTTACCTGCTGAAGTAGATAACCTGGCTGATATCTTAGCCAAAGAAACTAATGCAACGGTTCAATATGATATCAGCCACATTCAGCTTCGTTTCAACGATGAGCAAACCAAGCAAGAAGTCGAAGCACAAGCGAAAGAGCTGGTTAAACGTCTAAGCGCCGGAGAAGATTTCTCGACCTTAGCGTTTAGTTACTCAAAAGGACCAAAAGCGCTGCAAGGCGGTGATTGGGGCTGGCAACGTAAAGAAGAGATGCCAACTATCTTTGCCGATCAAATAACGACCCAAGGCAAAGGCAGCATTATTGGCCCATTCCGCAGTGGTATCGGCTTCCATATCTTGAAAATTGACGATGTAAAAGGTTTAGAAACCGTATCGGTCACCGAAGTGAATGCTCGCCATATTCTGATCAAAACCTCGGTTATCTTAAGTGATGATGGAGCAAAGAAAGAGCTTAACGAGTTTATTCGCCAAATTAACGCAGGTGAGCGAAGCTTTGCTGAGTTGGCGCAACAATACAGTGCCGACCCAGGATCTGCAGCAAATAATGGTGAGCTTGGCTATCAAACACCAGACCTTTACGTTCCTGAGTTTAAACACCAAGTTGAGACACTGCCTATTGGCCAGATCAGCGAACCATTTGAAACCGTTCACGGCTGGCACATTGTCGAAGTGATGGATCGTCGTCAAGTAGACCGTACCGATTCTGCCATGAAAAATAAAGCTTACCGCATCTTGTTTAACCGTAAGTTCAACGAAGAAGTTGGTGCTTGGATGCAAGAGATCAAAGCAGGTGCTTACATTGAGATCCTAGGAGAAAACGATGACAATTAAGCGCATTGTAGTTACGGCTGGCGAACCTGCGGGTATCGGCCCAGATTTAGCTCTTGCGTTGTCTCAACAAGATTGGGCGCATCAAATCATCGTAAGTGCCGACAAAAATGTATTAGCCGAACGCGCCAAAGTACTCAACATCGAGGTTGAACTGATTGACTATCAATCAGATAGCGCCCCAACGGCTCAAGCCAAAGGCTCTTTGGTGGTCGACCATATTCCAGTAGATGCTCCAGTAACAGCAGGCGTTCTTGATGAAGCCAACGGTCACTACGTACTAAAAACACTAGAAAGAGCCGCTTTGGGCTGTATGGAAGGTGAATTTGATGCTATTGTCACCGGCCCTGTGCACAAAGGGGTGATAAATCGAGCGGGCGTTGCCTTTAGCGGCCATACGGAATTCTTTGCCGAGAAGTCCAATACCCCGCTGGTCGTGATGATGTTAGCCACCGAAGGTCTGCGTGTTGCACTGGTAACAACGCATATTCCATTGGCTTACGTATCTAAAGCGGTTACTGAAGAACGCTTAGAAAAGATCGTGCACATCTTACATCAAGATTTGATCACCAAATTCGCCAAGCCAAATCCAAAGATCTTCGTTTGTGGTCTTAATCCACACGCAGGTGAAGATGGCTGCCTTGGTCGAGAAGAAATTGAAACCATCACACCAACCCTAGAAAAGCTGCAAGCTCAGGGAATTGATGTGGTGGGTCCGCTTCCTGCGGACACCATTTTTAACGAGAAATACTTACAGCAGGCGGACGCTGTACTGGGTATGTATCACGATCAGGTGTTACCTGTACTAAAATACAAAGGCTTTGGCCGCTCAGTAAATATCACCCTCGGGCTACCATTTATTCGCACTTCGGTAGACCACGGGACAGCGCTAGACTTGGCCGGGAAAGGCCTCGCGGATACAGGGAGCTTCCAAACCGCACTGACTTATGCGATCGATTTAGTAGAGAATAAGCAATGAGAAATGATGTCCACTTAGGACACAAAGCGCGTAAACGTTTTGGTCAGAACTTTCTGAATGACCCATACATCATCGATGGGATCGTATCTTCGATTAACCCTCAGCCAGGTCAAAACCTTGTTGAGATCGGTCCGGGCCTTGGTGCAATCACTGAGCCAGTAGGTGCGCTTACTGATAAGTTCACCGTTATCGAGCTTGACCGAGATCTTGCAGAGCGCCTGCGTAACCACCCAGACCTTGCGGATAAACTGACTATCCACGAAGGTGATGCGATGCGTTTTGATTTCACTCAACTGGTGAAACCAAACAATAAGCTGCGTATCTTCGGTAACCTGCCGTACAACATCTCAACACCTCTAATGTTCCACTTGTTTGAGTTCCATAAAGACGTTGCAGACATGCACTTTATGCTACAAAAAGAAGTGGTTAACCGCTTAGCAGCGGCACCGGGTAGTAAAGCGTATGGCCGCCTAACAGTGATGGCTCAGTACTACTGTAAAGTCGTGCCTGTGCTAGAAGTGCCACCGACCGCTTTCGTTCCGCCACCGAAGGTAGATTCTGCAGTAGTACGTCTGGTGCCATACGAAGAGCTACCACACCCAGCAACCAGCCTAAAATGGCTAGACCGTGTGTGTCGTGAGGGCTTTAATCAACGTCGCAAGACCGTGCGTAACTGCTACAAGAGCCTGCTAAACACTGAGATTCTTGAAGAGCTTGGCATCAACCCATCAATGCGTCCAGAGAACCTGACGCTTGAGCAGTTTGTTGCTATGGCCAACTGGTTAGACGCCAATCACGCCTAAGCCAATCTTTTAAATCAGACAGATCAGAAATGGTCTGTCTGTTTTTTTTGAGCCAAACTAAACTTGGGTTTAAAGGTTTAAGGGAGTACCGTATATGGATGACATTCAACCTTGTATTAAATGTCAGGTACATACTAAGTATGTGGCTGAACAATCGGATCCAGACAAGCAGCGTTATGTGTTTGCTTATATCATCACAATTAAAAACTTAAGTCGCCAACCCGTGCAGTTGCTCACCCGTCACTGGCTCATTACTGATGCCAACAATAAGCAGCTCACCGTTGAAGGTGAGGGTGTGGTCGGTGAACAGCCGCATATTCCTGCTGGTGAAGAATATACCTACGCCAGTGGTACTGCGATCGAAACCCCACTTGGCGTCATGCAGGGCTACTACACCATGCAGTGTGAAAATGGTGAAACCTTCAAGACCGAGGTCGAGCCGTTTCGTTTAGCGATGCCCAATATCATCAACTAATTTAAGAGAACCCTGTGGCAACGTATATTGTCGGAGATATCCAAGGCTGCTTTGATGAACTCAAGCTGCTGTTAGAACAAGTCCAATTTTCTTCTCAAGAAGACACTCTATGGCTGGCGGGTGACTTAGTAGCCCGTGGCCCTAAATCGCTAGAAACCCTTCGCTTTGTTAAATCATTAGGCGACAGTGCTAAAGTCGTTCTTGGTAACCATGACCTGCATCTTTTAGCCACCTACCAAGGCATTAAGAAGCTGAAAGAGCGCGATAAAACTGCTCCTATCTTATCCGCTCCCGATTGTGATGAGCTGATGCATTGGTTACGACATCAACCCCTTCTGGCTGAGCATAAAGAGTTTGTAATGTGCCATGCGGGTATTTCCCCACAATGGAAGCTCAAAAAGGCTATTCGCCGAGCGAGAGAAGTCGAAGCTGTACTGCAAAGCAATGATTGGGTATGGCTGCTAGAAAATATGTACGACAACGCCCCTGACCTGTGGAGCAAGGAGCTAGAAGGGATTGAGCGTTACCGCTATATCATCAATGCTTTCACTCGTATGCGCTTTGTACACCCAGATATGCGCCTCGACATGCTGTGTAAACTAGGGCCTGAAGGTGCTAAAGAACAAAATCTTGTGCCTTGGTTTGAGCATGAAAACCGCAAACCATTGAAGAAAAAAGTCCTGTTTGGTCACTGGGCGGCACTGATGGGGCATCAAGATGATCAAGTCATTGGCCTTGATACTGGCTGCGTGTGGGGTGGCGATCTAACGATGATCCGTTGGGAAGACAAGCAGGTGTTTACACAGGCGTCTTTGGAAGGTATTGGAATTGAGTAGTTTTTTATCGAGCTCGCTTGTTCCCATGCTTGGGAACAAGAAAAACGTTAGTTAGGCGCTGTCGTTGTTCGGGCTTTACTTACGCAAGACGCCGTAAACGCGTCCGTGTGGGCTTCATTGCGGCATCCATGCCGCAAAGAGTTGCTACAGCAAAGCCCAAACAACTCATTTGAGTTTCGTCCTCCACGTCCAGAGCCCTTTAACCCTTAGCGCAGCGTCCGTAAACCCTTAAACCGTCTTTGTTTTTTCCAAAATTACAAACTCCATATCAAACGCATTCTTCTCATCTGCTTGATATGTCTCGCTATGAGTCTTCTGCCAGCCCTCTCCCCAATCAGGGAACTGAGTATCACCTTCAATTTGAGCATCAATAAAAGTCAGATATAGACTATTGGCTTGCGGCAAGCACTCTGCATAAATAGAGCCACCACCGATCACCATGACCTCTTCCACATCGCCCGCCAGCTTAAACGCACTTTCCAAGCTAGTTGTGGTCTCAACACCTTTGATCGACAACTCTGGGTCGCGGCTGATCACAATGTTTTGACGCCCTGGCAATGGGCGGCCAATCGAGTCGTAAGTTTTACGTCCCATCACAACGGGTTTGCCCATAGTGCAGCGCTTAAACCAACCGAAGTCGGCTGGAAGGTGCCATGGCATCTGATTATCTTTACCAATCACTCGATTATCTGCCATAGCGGCAATCATGCTAATCTTCATTCTAGTTCTCATTGTTACACTATTGGTTTGCGGCGGTAGAATAACAAACCCGGTACAGCCAATCCAATCGCTAGACCTGCAATGATGAACATTGCCTTTAAGAAGTTAGAAACCAACACCTCAAGTAGCTCTGGTGTAAAGCCCACATGATTGATTTCTACCAATGCAATCATGGCTTTAAAAGCAAATACTCCCGGCACCATAGGAATGAGCGCTGCCACCGTAAACACTTTAGGATGCGCTAAGAAGCGATGAGACCAATGAACACCAATCATGCCAACGATAGTGGCAGCGACAAAAGTTGCCCATTCAATTGGCATCCCCATTTCCATCATCAGAAAGCGACTGCCATGCCCAATCGCACCACCTAGTGCGCAATATTTGAGTGCTTTGCTAGGCACGTTAAACACCAAGGCAAAACCAACGGCAGGGATAGCGGCAAATAGCATATCTTCTATTAACGCCAATACTAAAGCGATCATCCTACCCACCCCCATACACCTAGCAGGCTCATAGCCCCCATAATTCCTAAGCAAGTAGAAAGGGTTAAAAGGCTGGCCATGACAAAGCGAGCAATACCGATGTTAATGTATCCCTTGAGTGCATCGGCCACAGAGTTGATCAATGGGAAGCCTGGCACCAGCATTAATACCGACGAAGCCATAGCGACAAAAGGATCATTACCGATATTGAATATCATGGCTTGGGCTGAGATAAGCGTGGTCACAAACGCTGTCACGGAAAAGTTGAGCAGAGGGTTAAAGTGACGATGACCAAGTTCTTGGCGAACTATCATGCCTATTGCAGAGGCGACGAAAGTCATGGCAAATATTGACCAATCTCCGCCAGCAAGATGACTAAATGAAGCGCAAGATAGTCCAATCATTAGCACCACTAGCCAACGATTGTATCGCTCAGGATTGATTTGGTTGAGCTTCTTTTGTGCCAAATCTGGATCTAGCACCCCTTTCTCCATCATGATACAAATGCGTTGAACCTGAGTGATCACTCGCATATTGATGCCTTTATCAGTGCAGCGGCGAGCCGTCGTCACACAATGATCGTCCATTAGCGTTGTGATCACCAATGCATTCGCAGAGAGAGAAACTTCAACTTCATCCAAACCAGAAGCTAGACCAATTCGGCGCATGATATCGCCAACAAGCGTACTTTCAGCGCCATGCGCCAAAAGCATTTGCCCAGATTGAGCAATAAGGCGGGAGATCGCCCGTTGATTACTATCCATAGTGTGAGGGTATCCACAAATATTAGGTGGGTACTATAACAAAAATGCCGCATTAGAATGCGGCATTTTTATCAATTTTAGATTGGTTAATTGTTAGTCACGAACGTAGATAACGTGGCCGTCATCTTCTTCGTCATCCCAATCATCCCAGTCGTCATCTTCGGTAATAACATCTTTACCAGCGATTGCGTCTTTGTGGTAATCGTCCCACATAAACTCAACTTTCTCTTCTTCGCTCTGCTCTTCCACTTCTCGTGGTAGATTTTCCATAAAGTCTGCCAACTTGAAGCACAACTCTTTAGTACCGTTACGGTTGATTGCAGAAATTTCAAAGTAGTCACCTTCCCAGCCAAGCGCATCCAAGATCTCTTGAATCTTAGCTTTCGCTTCCTCTTCAGGCATTAGATCAACTTTGTTGAAGACTAACCAGCGTGGTTTGTCAGCCAGTTTCTCGCTGTACTGCTCTAGCTCATCAATGATCGTTAATGCGTTCTGGATAGGATCAGATTGATCCACTGGCATGATATCAATCATGTGTAGCAGAACACGACAACGCTCAAGGTGCTTCAAGAATCGAATACCAAGGCCAGCACCATCTGCTGCACCTTCGATAAGACCTGGAATATCTGCAACTACAAAGCTCTTCTCAGGAACAACACTGACAACACCAAGGCTTGGGATCAAAGTCGTGAACGGATAATCCGCCACTTTTGGCTTGGCTGCTGATACCGCACGGATAAAGGTTGATTTACCCGCATTTGGCAGACCCAGCATACCGACATCAGCAAGTAGCAGCAGTTCTAGTCGGATCTCACGAACTTCGCCTTTAGTACCCATGGTCTTCTGACGAGGCGCACGGTTGACCGACGATTTAAAACGGGTGTTACCTAGGCCATGCCAACCACCCTTTGCAACCATCACTTTCTTGCCGTGCTCGGCAACTTCTGCAACGATTTCATTGGTATGGATGTCCACCGCACGCGTACCTACTGGCACACGCATCACTTTGTCTTTACCACGTTTACCAGTACAGTTACCACCACGGCCATTCTCACCGCGCTCTGCTTCATAGAAGCGCTGGAAACGGTAATCAATTAGGGTGTTAAGGTTTTCGTCGGCTTGAATATATACATCACCACCGTCACCACCATCACCACCATCAGGGCCACCTTTAGCGACAAACTTCTCACGCCAAAAGCTAACAACGCCGTTACCGCCGTCGCCTGCCTGGACTTTTACTACCGCTTCATCAACGAATTTCATTTCTAACTCCGCTTGTATTGCGTGCGAAACCACTTTTATAAAGTGATTTCAATTCTAGCAGATCTGAATACGGATCGATCACCTAAGATCCATCGAACTGCACTCAGGAATAAAAGCTATCAGGCCTGACAATCATTCTACTGTCGAGAACAAAGCAAGCTTTATAACTTTTGTCCCTGCATAAATAAAAAACCCTGCCGAATCGGCAGGGCTTTTGAATTCAGCGTGGAAGCTAAGATTACTCAGCGTCGATGCTTACGAACTTACGGTTCTTAGGACCTTTAACTTCGAACTTCACTTTACCGTCAGATAGAGCGAATAGAGTGTGGTCTTTACCGATACCAACGTTGTTACCAGCGTGGAACTTAGTACCACGTTGACGAACGATGATGTTACCTGCTAGTACAGATTCACCGCCAAAGCGCTTTACACCAAGACGTTTACTTTCTGAATCGCGGCCGTTACGAGTAGAACCACCAGCTTTTTTGTGTGCCATTGTTAAGCTCTCCTAATAAGATTAAGCGTTGATACCAGTGATTTTCACTTCCGTGAACCACTGACGGTGACCTTGTTGCTTACGAGAGTGCTTACGACGACGGAACTTAACGATTTTAACTTTATCGCCACGACCGTGCTTAACCACTTCAGCAGTTACCTTGCCGCCCTCTACTAGAGGAGCACCAACAGCGATTTCTTCGCCGTTAGCTACAAGAAGAACTTTGTCGAATTCAACAGTTGCGCCTGTTTCAACGTCTAATTTTTCTAAACGAAGAGTTTGACCTTCGCTTACACGGTGTTGTTTACCACCAGATTGGAAAACAGCGTACATATTTTACTCCGCTTTTTCCGCACAGCCTCAGCTCATTGTGTGAGCGTTTTGGGTGTGCGCTAAACTAATCATCAATAGGGCGCAGATTCTACAGAAGAGATGTCCCCATGACAAGCCATAATTTAAAAAAAATGGCGAAAAGCTAATCGCCAATGAAAAGTGCGCTAATCATGCCTTTGAAAGATGTAATTCGCAACGAATTTTAGTGTAATATTGCGCAATTACTAAAATCATAAGCCTTGCAGGTTCTAACCTCAGCCGGAAGTATTAATGGATTTTAAAGCTATCCAAGCGCTCACTGCCGATGACATGGCAAAAGTGAACGAAACAATTCTCGCGCAGTTAAACTCTGACGTAAGTTTAATCAACCAATTAGGATTCTATATCGTGAGTGGAGGCGGCAAAAGATTACGCCCTCTACTGGCGGTTCTTTCTGCCCGTGCTCTGGGTTATCAAGGTGAAGCTCATACCACCGCCGCTGCATTTATTGAGTTCATCCATACTGCAACTTTACTGCATGATGACGTTGTCGATGAATCAGACATGCGCCGCGGTAAAGCGACCGCCAATGCTGCATTTGGTAATGCCGCCAGCGTATTGGTTGGTGACTTTATCTACACTCGCTCATTTCAGATGATGACCAGCTTAGGATCTTTGAAGATCCTTGGACTAATGAGCGATGCGGTAAACGTAATAGCAGAAGGTGAAGTTCAGCAGTTGATGAATTGCAATGACCCTGACACCACCGAAGAAAGCTATATGCAGGTCATTTACTCCAAAACGGCTCGCCTATTTGAAGCAGCAACACAGATTGGTGCTATCTTGACCGACTCTAGCCCTGAGGTGGAGTTGGCGCTGCAAAACTACGGTAAATACCTTGGCACTGCATTCCAGTTGATTGACGATGTGATGGATTACACCGCCGATGGCAAAGAGATGGGTAAAAACGTTGGTGACGATCTTGCCGAAGGTAAACCAACCTTGCCTCTACTTTATGCGATGAAGCACGGCAGTGAAGATCAAACTGCGATGATCCGTGAAGCGATTGAAAAATCCAACGGTATGGAGCGTCTTGAAGAGATCCTAGCCGCAATGGATCAAACTGGCGCTCTTGAGTACACCACTCGCCTCGCCCATCAAGAAGCCGACAAAGCCATCGCTGAGCTGTCCATTTTGCCAGAGTCTGACTACAAGCAAGCACTAATAGCACTGGCTAAATTGGCCGTCGAGCGTCAAAAGTAGCGGATGTTATAAAACATGATCTAGCAAGCTCCCTGATTTATGTGAACTTGCTAGACTCATGAAATGAATAGCAAAACCAGTCACTCTGTAAAGCGCAGAGTGCTCTTTACCCTTATCCCTACCATCTTAATGGCTTCGATACTTGTCGGGCTATTTCTCTATTGGGGTACCAGCCATCTTATCAGTAACCATATCAAACAGTCCGAACTCCCTTACCGGGTACTTCAAGTTCGCAATGCGCTAGATAGAGATGTGCTATTTGCCAAAGGCCTTACGACCGCTCTTGCGCTCGATACCTTTCTCGAAGAGTGGCTAGAGAATGGTGCACCTATTGAGCAAGAGCCCATCTTGACCAATTACTTGAAGCGACTAGCAGATCACTACGACATTCCCATCGTCGCATTCGCCGATAGAGAGACCAAAAAATATTGGAACCAAGATGGATTCCTGCGTGTGCTTCAAGATGATGAAAGAGATGGCTGGTTTTACCGTTTGGTGGAAAGTGATCAAGAAGAGAGTTCTAGCATCTATATAGAAGAAGACGGAACTGTGCATGTTTTTGTTAATCATCAAAACATCGATGGCCGCACCCTTGGAGGAGTTGGCTTTGCCTTTGAAGACGTCATCGAATATCTCGCCGAGTTCCAGTTCAAAGAGTCTGGCTTTGTCTTTATTACCGATGTTAATGGTGACGTCAAAGTTCATCCTAAGGTCGCCGTCAACTCAGGTACAACGATTTCAGACTTACATCAGGGTATAGACACCAGTTCACTGTTTGTGAAGCAAGACTTTAGCTATGTCGAGGTGGGAGAGATGATCGTGGCGGCAGCGTATGTCCCAAGCCTCGAATGGTATGTCATCGCTCAAGTCCCCAAGCAAGAGCTTTTCTCAGTAATAGTTTCATCACGTAATCAAGTCCTGTTAGTCGTTGCTTGCCTGAGTTTACTGTTTGTTTTACTTAGCTTGTGGTTATCTCGCCGTCTCTCTAGCCCAATCGACAAGTTGGCCTATCACGATCCACTTACTCACTGTTATAACCGTCATGCGCTTAAAGCTGAGCTTTCAGATCCGCAACATCTTGCCCTAAAACAGACCCAAGGATTTAGCGTGATCTTAATTGATCTTGACCACTTCAAATCGATCAACGACCAATATGGTCATGATATCGGTGATGAGGTGCTGAAGTGGTTTGCAGGCAGCCTGAATGAGAGTATTCGTACCTCAGACAGTCTATTTAGATATGGTGGGGAAGAGTTTTTAATTTTGTGTAATGGTACCAAAGAGCAAGGGGCTAAGATCCTCAGTGAAAAGCTGCATAAATCCCTAGCCAAGCTAACACCTCCTCACGGTCATGCGGTGACGTTTAGTGCAGGTATAGCTCAACTCGATAAAAATGAGTCCAGTGAGAATTGGATAGCTCGGGCAGACAAATCACTCTATCACGCCAAACAAAATGGACGCAATCAAAGCAAAGTAGCAAGTGAGCTTCTTGAAACGTAAAAAGGGCTGGTCAATGCCAGCCCTTGATTCTATTTAAGCAAAGATACTCAGAGCTTACTTGGCAAACTCTTCACCTTTAACGATGTCGCCATTCAGTGTTTCAAGCATGCCATCAAGCGCTGCTTTTTCGTAATCACTTAGCTCACCGTAACTCAAGATAGCTTCCGCACCTTCTTTACCTAGTTTCACAGGTTGTGCAAAGAAACGAGCATGTTCGCCTTCACCTTCAACGTATGCACACTCAATCACATTCTCTTCGCCATTCAGAGCTTTCACCAAAGCTAGACCAAAGCGACAAGCCGCTTGGCCCATTGATAGTGTTGCGCTACCGCCACCTGCTTTCGCTTCTACGACTTCAGTACCAGCATTCTGGATACGGTGAGTCAGAGCGTCGATCTCTTCATCGGTGAACTCAACACCTTCTACTTGAGAAAGTAGCGGAAGAATTGTCACCCCTGAGTGGCCACCGATAACAGGAACACGGATGTCGCCTGGATCTTTGTCTTTTAGCTCTGCAACAAATGTCTCGGAACGAATAACATCCAGCGTGGTAACACCAAATAGACGGCGTTTATCGTAAACACCCGCTTTTTTCAGAACTTCTGCAGCAATTGGCACTGTTGTGTTCACTGGGTTTGTAATGATACCTACCAACGCTTTAGGACAAACCACAGCAATTTTTTCTGCCAGTGACTTAACGATGCCTGCATTGACATTAAACAGGTCCGCACGGTCCATGCCAGGCTTACGGGCAACACCTGCAGAGATAAGAACAACGTCAGCGCCTTCAAGAGCTGGTGTTGGGTCTTCACCAGCGAAGCCTTCAATGCTTACTGGTGTCGGGATGTGGCTTAGATCTTTCGCAACGCCCGGGGTTACCGGAGCGATATCATACAAAGCAAGGTCAGACCCTGCTGGGAGACGGTTTTTCAGAAGTAGAGCTAATGCTTGTCCAATGCCACCAGCGGCACCAATAACGGCAACTTTCATTGTTGTTCTCCTTGGGAATATTCAGGCTTTAATTTCACGTATAGAGTGATGTTATTGTTATATAAAAACCTATAGTAACTAACATCTTATTACAATTGATTAACGTCAGCTTTGCGACCTTGCGCAACTCATATAGTCCGTGCCACATGCAATTGGCTGATAATGCTCATAAAACCATGAAAAGACAAGGGGTTAGGCAGATCACAAATTTACAAATAGCTGCGCTGAGCGACAGTTTTTGATTTCACTGTTTTGAGCAAGGTGGGTTTTTATGCAAAAATAGTGCGAATTTTTGGTTAGCGGCACAGAGTCCCTATGCGAAACAACGATAAACAAGATAATTTGGTTCGAGCGTTTAAATCTTTACTAAAAGAAGAGCGATTCGGTTCTCAAGGCGAAATCGTCGATGCATTGAAACTGGAAGGTTTCGATAACATTAACCAGTCAAAAGTATCCCGTATGCTCACCAAGTTTGGTGCAGTTCGTACGCGTAACGCCAAGATGGAAATGGTGTACTGCTTGCCAGCAGAACTCGGGGTTCCAACCGCATCGAGCTCTCTACGCGAACTGGTGCTGGATGTTGACTACAATGATGCCTTGGTCGTGATTCATACTGGCCCTGGTGCGGCGCAACTGATCGCAAGATTGCTCGATTCACTCGGAAAATCTGAAGGTATTCTAGGCGTGGTTGCAGGTGATGACACGATTTTCATCACTCCAACAATGCAAGTTACTACTAAGGCTTTGTTTGAGTCAGTCTGTGAATTGTTTGAATACAATGGGTAAATGGTAAATTTACTTTCATATTGGTCACGAATATAAATGCATTATTCGTGACCATACTCACATTTAGGGCAAATTTCATATCCGGCCCACCCACAACCAAAAGTCATAAAAATTAATCACTTACCCTCATAACTTCCCAAAATCACTTACTTTACCCGATAGAATATTGCACCAAATTAGTTAACAGGCTTGTAATTTTCCACCCATTTTTTGCTATTATTCAGCCACTTTTTTACATAATCAGTAAATAAAGTTGCCGTTTCCACGCAGGAAACCCCATTAGCCTCTAAAATAGAGCTAACGGGCGGATAATGAAAATAAGGAAGGGAAATTCATGGCATTTAAAAACCTTGTTAAAATCACAGCTATCGCAGCAGCCGTTATGGGCGCAGGCAGCGTGCAGGCTCAAGAGTTCGTAACTATTGGTACAGGCTCTGTAACTGGCGTTTACTACCCAACGGGTGGTGCGATCTGTAAGTTGGTCAACAAAGGTCGCAAAGAACACAACATTCGCTGTTCGGTAGAGTCTACAGGTGGTTCGATTTACAACGTAAACACCATCCGTGCAGGTGAACTAGACTTCGGTATCGTTCAGTCTGACTGGCAGTACCATGGTTACAACGGTACTAGCAAATTCTCTGAGCAGGGTCCTTACAAGAAACTGCGTGCAATGTTCTCTCTACACACCGAACCATTCAACGTGATTGCTCGTGCAGATGCAGGCATCAACGGTGTTGAAGATCTGAAAGGTAAGCGTGTAAACATTGGTAACCCAGGTTCTGGTGACCGTGCAACCATGGGTGTTGTTATGGACGCACTGGGCTGGAAAGTAGAAGACTTCAAGCTAGCCTCTGAGCTTAAAGGCTCTGAGCGTTCACAAGCACTTTGTGACAACAAGATCGACGCATTTGTATACGTTGTGGGCCATCCAAATGGATCAATCAAAGAAGCAACCACTTCTTGTGATGCGAAACTGGTTCCTGTAACGGGGCCTCAAATTGATGAAATCGTTTCTGGTAACCCTTACTACGCATACAGTGACCTACCAGCAGGCACTTACCGCGGTACTGATGCCAACGTGAAGAGCTTTGGTGTAGCGGCAACTATGGTAACAACGACTGACATTTCTGATGAAGTCGCTTACAACGTTGCTAAAGCTGTGTTTGAAAACTTCAATACTTTCAAACGTCTGCACCCAGCATTCGCTAACCTGAAGAAAGAAGATATGGTTCAAGCTGGCCTATCTATCCCACTTCACCCAGGGGCTGCGAAATACTACAAAGAAGTTGGCCTACTTAAGTAATAAGTAGTAGCGACACCTTTCTAAAAATCAGTAGGGGCAACAGCCCCTACTGATATTCCTAAATATAAATAAATACTTACGCACCTCCATAGAGGAGTTGTGGACTGAGCCTTTGCGATCAATGTTGAGATCCAAATTGATCTGTCTAAAGAGTGCTCATTTTTCAAGCTACACTGTTGTGATAGCTGCTTGATTGGAAGTCCCAATCGATAAACTCGTTGTAAAAAAGGATGATGTATATGACGCAAGCATCGACACCGTCGCAAGACGTGCAGGACATGGTTGCCCAAGCCGACACTGGTGCTCGAAACCCACAGGGCCTACCCGGGAGAGTGCTATGGTTTGTGCCACTTTGCTGGTCTCTGTTTCAGCTTTGGTATGCTTCACCACTGCCGTTTATCTTTAACTTCGGTGTATTAAACGACACTGAGGCGCGTTCTATCCACTTGATGTTCGCAATCTTTCTCGCATTTACTGCCTACCCCGCTTTAAAAGGTTCACCTCGTGATCGTGTGCCTCTCATCGATTGGGTTTTAGCAGGCCTTGGTAGCTTCTCTGCGGCGTATATCTATATTTTTTATACCCAACTTGCCGACCGCTCTGGCGCACCAACCAGCTTTGATATCGTGGCTGCAGTATGCGGTATGGTATTGCTACTAGAAGCTACCCGTCGTGCTCTGGGTCCACCGCTAATGGTGGTTGCTGCTGTCTTCTTGTTGTACACCTTTGGCGGTCCTTACATGCCAGATGTCATTGCCCACAAAGGTGCAAGCCTTAACAAAGCGATGTCTCACTTATGGCTGACCACTGAAGGGGTATTTGGTGTTGCACTTGGGGTGTCGACCTCATTTGTCTTCTTGTTCGTTCTGTTTGGTGCCATGCTTGAACGTGCGGGCGCAGGTGCTTACTTTATTCGTGTTGCTTTCTCGCTGCTTGGTCATATGAAAGGTGGCCCTGCAAAAGCAGCCGTTGTGGCATCTGGTCTATCTGGACTGGTTTCTGGCTCATCGATTGCCAACGTAGTAACTACGGGTACCTTTACCATTCCTCTGATGAAGCGTGTTGGCTTCCCGGGCACCAAAGCAGGTGCGGTTGAGGTTGCGGCATCCACCAATGGTCAGCTCACTCCACCAATCATGGGGGCTGCGGCTTTCTTGATGGTAGAGTATGTCGGTATTTCTTACGTCGAAGTAATCAAAGCTGCGCTACTGCCAGCGCTGATTTCGTACATCGCTCTGCTATACATAGTGCACCTAGAAGCCTGTAAAGCGGGCATGACCGGCCTGCCACGTCGTCACAACCCTACTCTGGTTCAAAGCTTGCTGTCATTTACAGGCACCATTTTAGGCCTGTGTGTGATTAGTGCGGTGGTCTACTACGGTATCGGCTGGACCAAAGACGTATTTGGTGCAGCAGCAACACCAATTGTGACTGTGGCTCTGTTACTTACTTATATTGGCCTTATCTCTATCTCAGCTCGCCACTACAGTGAGCAGAACTTAGAGGTTGAGCTGGACGAAGTTCCAGATCCTGGACCAACCATTAAATCTGGCCTGCATTTCCTACTACCGATCGTAGTACTGGTTTGGTGTTTGACCGTAGAGCGTTTCTCTCCGGGTCTATCCGCATTCTGGGCAACCGTGTTTATGATCTTCATTTTGATCACACAGCGCCCTTTGATGTCGATTTTCCGCAAGCAAAATGATGTTGCCACGCAAGTGAAAGCTGGCTTTATCGACCTGAGTGAAGCTCTGGTTGGTGGTGCGCGCAACATGATCGGCATCGGTGTGGCAACCGCCGCTGCAGGTACCGTGGTCGGTGTCGTGACGCTGACAGGCATCGGTTTGGTGATGACTGACTTTGTCGAGTTCATCTCTGGTGGCAGCGTGATCCTAATGTTGCTCTTTACCGCAGTGATCAGCCTGATTTTGGGTATGGGCTTGCCAACCACCGCCAACTACATCGTGGTTTCAACTCTAATGGCACCGGTTATCGTGACCTTAGGGGCGGCACATGGCCTTATTATCCCACTGATTGCCGTGCACTTATTCGTGTTCTATTTTGGCATCTTGGCTGACGATACCCCTCCAGTCGGTCTGGCGGCATTTGCCGCAGCGGCAATTGCAAAATCGGACCCGATTCGTACTGGTATTCAAGGCTTTACCTACGATATCCGTACCGCAATATTGCCATTCATGTTCATTTTCAATACTCAACTATTGATGATGGGCATCGACACTTGGTGGCACTTAGCACTCACCGTGATCTCATCGATCATTGCCATGTTGCTGTTCTCAGCAGCTACCCAAGGCTGGTGGTTTACACGCAATAAATGGTGGGAAACGGTGCTACTGCTAGTGCTTACCTTCAGTTTCTTCCGTCCTGGGTTCTGGTGGGACATGCTGTACCCAGCGAAAGATTACTACTCGGGTCTGGAGATCGTTGAAATCGCAGAGAACCTTCCGAATGGTCATCAACTTGAACTTCGTGTCGGTGGTGAAAACTTAGAAGGTGAGTACCAAGAGAAAACCGTGCGCCTACCATTTGAAGAGCGAGCCATTACTGGTGAGGAACGTGTTAAGTCCATGGGTCTAATGCTCAATATGGTGGAAAGCGAGATGGTGGTCGATATGGTTGAATTTGGTAGCCCAGCAGAAGCTGCAGGTATCGACTTTGATTGGAAGATCCAAGCTGTGGTACTCGATGCAGACCGTCCGATGAAAGAGTGGGTTTTCCTACCTGCCTTCTTAATCGTACTTTTAATGGCTGCAAATCAAAAACGTCGAGCTAGAGCTGAGACGATCACAGCGTAATCCGCTAACCTCAAGGTGTGCAATTTTTTGCACACCTTGTTAGTTTTGAGAGTGTCGATATGTATAAAAATATTTTGGTCCCAGTGGATCTCAACGAAAAAGGCTTTGCTGATAAAGCGGTAGAGATGGCCGTATGGCAAGCCAAGCAGTCTGGCGCAAAGCTGCACTTACTCAATGTATTACCGGGTATCCATATGTCGATGGTAGCGACCTATTTCCCACGTGATGCTGCGCAGAAAATGAAGCAAGATGTGGTAGATCAATTAGAGCAGTTTCGTGTTAGTCACGTTCCTGCTGACGTGAAAACACAGTGTTATGTTGCTGAAGGCAAACCTTATGCCACGATTCTAGATTACGGACAAAAGCTCTCCGCAGACCTAATTGTGATGCCAAGCCACAAACGCTCAAAAATCGATAAAGTGATGCTAGGTTCAGTGGCCGAGAAAGTGGTCAATAACTCCCGTATCAACGTCATGGTGGTGAAGCCATAAATCCAATACAAAAACGCAGCGTCAAACGCTGCGTTTTGTTATCCATTAGCCCCTAGACAAGATTTTGCGATCGACCTTGCTCAAAGCAATTAATGTTCTCAATTAAGATCTGGCATAGCGAGCTAATTGCGCTGTCGGAGCCCCAAGCAACATGCGGTGTAAGCAGAAGATTAGGCAACTGACTGTTTGCCACCAATACATTGTTTGAAGGTGCAGGCTCTTGGGTAAATACATCCACCCCAGCCCCAGCGATTGACTGACCCTTTAATGCTTCAACCAGCGCTACTTCATCAACTAAGCCACCTCGACCTGTATTGATCAGCACGGCACTGCTTTTCATTGCCGCCAACTCGGAATGACTTATCAGGTGCTCAGTTTCGTCACTAAGCGGGCAGTGCAGTGTTAATACGTCCGCTTTTTGCAGCACCTCGTCAAATAGGCAGTAGCCTTCACGAGCTTTCACTGTACCTTTTCTCTCAGCGAAAAGAACCTGCATGCCCAGCGCTTTACCCAGTGCAGCGACCGCTTGGCCTAACGCACCTGAACCAATAATGCCTAGTGTAGAACCGGCAATATCGCCAATGCCATGAGTAAAGAAGCAAAACTGATTTTGCTGCTGCCACACCCCATTTTCTATGTCTTGTTGGTAGCCTTTAAGATTGCGCTTAAGTGCAAACATCATCGCTAAGACGTGCTCTGGTACCGATTGAGTGGCATAGCCTTGAACATTAGAAACGGCAATCCCAAACTCTCGACATGCTTCAAGATCCACATTGTTCGTTCCCGTCGCTGCGACGGCGATGAACTGTAACTGCTTGGCCAAAGCGAGATTACTAGCATCTAAGCGCACTTTGTTGCTCACAACGATATCTGCATCAGCAATTCGCTCGACGACGAGCTCTGCAGGCGTAGACGCATACTCAACCCACTGATGCTCAAAGCTGGGGGATGGGATCTCAATATGAGCGGGGATCGTCTCGCGATCCAAAAACACTATCTTCATGGCAATTCAACAAGGTGGTAATGACTTATAGTCCGGTAGTGTTGGCTGTGGAGAGTAAACTTGCAAGGCGACAGGTGCGGCTTGTTGATAGAAGTCACAAGCCACAAACTGATCTTCTAATTGCTCGGTGCTAGGGTGATAAAAGGTAAGCTCTGCCGCATGAAGCTGAAGACGAGGTGATAGTGCTTTCGCTTCAGAATGCGCATAAAAACCATCCCCAATGATAGGGTGCCCTATCGCTAACATGTGCACTCGCAATTGATGGGAACGCCCAGTGATCGGTAACAAGCGCACAAGCGTGGTGTTCGCTTCACGTTCTATCACCTCATAACGGGTTTGCGCCGTCTTACCATGTTCATAGCACACCTTCTGCAATGGACGATTTGGCCAATCACAAATCAGTGGTAAGTCAATCTCGCCACTGTCTTGTTCCACTCGCCCCCAAACCCGTGCGTAATACACTTTGTGGGTTAAGCGGTATTGAAACTGCTTTTTTAGTGAACGCTCGGCCTGCTTAGTTTTAGCAATTAACATCAGGCCAGATGTAGACATATCCAAACGATGCACTACCTCAGCCTCTGGATATTCCGCTTTGACTCGGCTCCATACGCTGTCGTGATGTTCTGGTGCTCGCCCCGGCACAGAAAGCAGACCTGAAGGTTTATTAATGACCATGATCGCATCGTCTTGATAACTGATATCAAGCCATGGGTCAGTCGGTGGGTGATACTGCAAAACAGACATGAAGCTTCTCTTAGCTAGCGATGAAAACAAAGGGACGGCAATGCCGTCCCTTATCATTTTAAATCAACAAATTAGTTGTGGCTCACCACAATCAAACGCAATGAATCGAGCTGGATTTGTGCTTGGTTAATATAACCCGTTAGCTCACTAATTTGCTCTTCAATCGCTTGCAACTCTTGGTCACGGATATTCGGATTCACCGCTTTCAACGCCTGAAGACGTTCAAGCTCGCCATTGAGGCTGCTGTTCATCTCCTGCATTGCTTGAGCACGGGCCTTTTCTAGGTGTGCTTCAATATGCTTATCGCCTGATACGATCAAGTCGTGAATTTGCGCTTGTACCGAGTTCACCAACTTACTTGCCATATGGCGGTTCACAGGGCTGAGCTGACGATTGAAGCTATCAAACTCTACTTGTGAAGAGAGATCATTACCTTTGCCATCCAGCATCATACGAATAGGTGTCTTAGGTAAGAAGCGCGACAGACCGCTGCGTTTTGGCGCTTGTGCATCTACAAGGTACACCAACTCAAGCAGCATAGTACCCACTGGCAGTGCTTTATTCTTCAATAGAGAAACGGCACAAGTACCCACACCTTCCGATAGCAGCAAGTCGATGCCGCCTTGGATCATCGGGTGTTCCCAGCTCATAAAGTGCATATCTTCACGAGATAGTGCGGTCTCACGGTCAAAAGTAATGGTTGCACCTTCATATGGCAGGCCAGGGTAGCTTGGCACCATCATGTGCTCAGATGGCGTCACGACTAGCGCATTCTCACCTTTATCATCTTGATTAAGACCGATGGTGTCAAACAGACTTAAGGCAAAAGTCACTAGGTTGGTATCACCATCAGTTGATGCAATCTTTTCCACGATCTGATGCGCTTTATCACCACCGTTAGAATGCATCTCAAGCAAGCGGTCACGTCCCTGCTCCATCTTAGCTTTGAGCTCAGCGTTCATTGCGATTGATGAATCAATCACTTCTTGCAGGTTGTCCGTTTCACCAGAAGCAAGCATCTCTACCAATGCGTCAATATGATCATCGTACACCGCACGACCTGTTGGGCAGGTTTCACGGAACGCATTAAGACCTTCATCAAACCAACGAGCAAGGATCGCTTGCGAAGTGTTCTCTAGGTATGGCACGTAAACATCGATATCACGTTCCTGACCGATACGATCAAGACGACCAATACGCTGCTCGAGCAAATCTGGGTTAAATGGTAGGTCAAACATCACTAGCTGATTTGCAAACTGGAAGTTACGACCTTCAGAACCGATCTCAGAACAGATCAGTACCTGAGCACCGCCCTCTTCTTGAGCAAAATAAGCAGATGCCTTATCACGTTCAAGGATCGACATGCCTTCATGGAAAACTGTCGCACGAATACCTTCACGCTCACGTAGTGCTTGTTCTAGCTGAAGTGCAGTGTTGGCACGAGAGGCAATCACTAGAACTTTCTCGCTGCGTTTCTCTTTAAGCTTTTCAAGCAGCCAGTTCACACGAGAGTCAAACTGCCACCAGCTAGCACTATCGCCTTCAAACTCTTGGAAGATCTCTTCAGGGTAGAGCATTTTCATGGCGCGAGCTTCAGCGCTCATCTTACCGCCGAGCATACCAGCCACACGCATTGCTGTGGTGTATTGGCTTGGGATCTCCATTGGCATCAAATGAACATTACGTTCTGGGAAGCCTTTGATTGCGGCACGTGTATTACGGAACAACACACGGCCTGTGCCGTGGCGATCCATCAAATTATCAATCAGTTCTTGGCGTGCTGCGGCTTTTTGCTCTTCTTCTACATCGCCTTCGATAATGCGAAATAATGGCTCAACATCTTGCTCAGCCAATAGCTCAGTGATCTGGTTTTTGGCATCAACTGACAAGGTTTCACCAGCAAACAAGGTGGTCACGGCGTCAGCGACTGGAGCGTATTGCTGTTCTTCTTTTACAAACGCTTCGTAATCGTAGAAACGGTCTGGGTCCAGCAGGCGCAGGCGAGCGAAGTGACTCTCGTGGCCCAATTGCTCTGGGGTAGCCGTCAACAGCAACACACCCGGGGTGTTTTCCGCCAAGCCTTCGACCACTTGGTATTGGCGACTTGGTTTTTCTTGACTCCATTCAAGATGGTGCGCTTCATCCACAACCAGAAGATCCCATTCACCTTCCAGCGCCTGTTCAAAGCGTTTACGGCTCTTGCGCAGAAAATCTAGCGAACACAATACATATTGCTGGGTATCAAATGGGTTGTCAGATTCTGCAAATGCTTCAACACAACGCTCTTCATCAAAAATAGAGAAGTGCAGGTTGAAACGACGCATCATTTCTACCAGCCACTGATGTTGCAGAGTTTCAGGCACCAAAATCAAAATACGTTCAGCACGGCCTGACAGCACTTGCTGGTGGATGATCATGCCTGCTTCGATGGTTTTACCTAGACCAACCTCATCCGCTAGCAACACACGTGGCGCATGACGGCGACCCACTTCATGAGCGATATAAAGCTGGTGCGGAATAAGGCCTGCACGCATACCACAAAGGCCACGCATTGGGCTCTTATGCTGCTGATACTGGTTTTGCAAAGCTCGGTAGCGCAGCACGAAGTTA
Organism: Vibrio sp. SCSIO 43136; assembly: GCF_023716565.1. Classification (NCBI taxonomy): domain Bacteria; kingdom Pseudomonadati; phylum Pseudomonadota; class Gammaproteobacteria; order Vibrionales; family Vibrionaceae; genus Vibrio; species Vibrio sp. SCSIO 43136. The sequence continues at coordinate 2,761,388 of NZ_CP071848.1, forward strand.
TCCATACGATCGATTTGACCTGCATAGAGCTTATCCTGAGGCTTGTTAAAGCGAATCTGATTAGAAAGGAAAATCTCACGCAGTTGGGTGGCTTCTTGGGTATCTTGACGCACACCGTCGTAAGTAAACAGGCCATCTGCTTCAATCACCTCTGTGACCTTTAGTGACCAACCTTCTTGCGCATCAATCACATCACCGACATTAAAGATCACGCGAGTGACAGGAGCATCAGACCGTGCATAAACTCGATTCTCTTCTGATGCAGCGAACATTAGCGTCACGGTACGAGCGTCTAACGCGACTACTGTACCCAAACCTAAGTCGCTCTCTGTATCACTAATCCAGCGTTGACCAATAGCAAATGTCATGTGATTGAGTTCCTCGTAAAGCAAAGTAAACACGGCGCAGAATTAATTATATGAGATATCAAAAAAAGGGCACTCTGCTGCCGCAAAAAAGGGGCGCTAATCTTACTTGATGACGTGATTTAGGTCACGCCCAAAGCCAGCAAAATGACGCTTTTTTTTACCCAACTCCCAATTGCCATAAAAGTGTAAACATGATGTGAAAAAACTAGATTGAAGAGCGTAGAAATTTCTTATACTTACCCTAAGTCCTCTGTCGATCGGCATAGAGATTGCAGGGACTTGGTATCTAAACGGGTTTGCTGTATGTCGCTGTTTAGTGAGCCGTCAGGTCATCTTGCCTAAACTCGACCTCTGCTAGCGAACGTTGCTTGGCTAAGCATCCACGCACTGTGGAAAAGGAGACGCTTATGGGCGATACCGACCGAAAACTGTTTGTACTTGATACAAACATTCTGCTGCACGAACCTTTCGCAATTTACTCCTTCCAGGAACACGATGTGGTCATCCCGATGACCGTGCTTGAAGAACTCGACCGAATCAAAGACAGCAAACGCGATGTGGCGCGCGATGCTCGTGTGGCGATTCGCGCTTTAGAAAATCTGTTTCACGACGCCACACCAGACCAAATCTCAGAAGGTATTCCTCTCAATAGAGATGGCAAGACTAGCGGGACTCTTTCGATTCTTGCCGATTTTGAACTGCAGGAAACCGTACGTGCGTTCGCCGACAAACAAGGTGATAACCGCATTCTCAACGGCGTCATTCACCTTCAAGCCAAACGCTCACCGCGAGATGTGGTACTGGTCACCAAAGACATCAACATGCGATTGCGAGCCAAGGGAGCTGGGGTGCGTTTTGTCGAAGATTACCGCACTGACCAACTGATTGATGATGTTCAATTTCTCACCAAAGGATTTCATCAATATCCGGGCAATTTCTGGGAAGGCATTGAGAAAGTCGAGAGCAAAACCATGGTGGGCAAAACCTACCACACCATTACACGAGACCACTTAGAGGCCACTTTCATCAACCAATATTTGATCGATGAAGAGAGCGACTTTGCCGCACGAGTTGAAGATCTTGATGGTGATAAAGCGGTGATCCGAGACGTCGGTTTTGAGCGCATGATGAACCGCCAAGCGTGGGATATCAGGCCTAAAAATGCGTATCAAGGCATGGCGATGGATGCCCTGCTCGACCCTGATATCGATCTGGTGATCCTCACTGGCGCTGCAGGTAGCGGCAAAACCATGCTCGCCATGGCCGCCGCCTTGGAGCAAACGATCGAACGCAGCATGTTTGATAAGATCATTGTCACCCGCAACACACCCGATATTGGTGAATCGATCGGCTTCTTACCGGGAACCGAAGAAGAGAAAATGTTGCCTTGGCTGGCAGCAGTGACCGACACCCTTGAAGCTTTGCATAAAAATGATCACTGCACTGAAGGGTCACTTAAATACATCTGCGATAAAGCCAATATTCAATTCAAATCGATCAACTTCATGCGTGGTCGCTCGATTCAAAACGCCTTTGTGTTATTAGATGAGTGCCAAAACTTAACCGCTTCTCAAATCAAAACCATCATCACCCGCTGTGGTGAAGGCACCAAGATCGTCTGTTCAGGGAACTTGGCACAGATTGATTCGCCTTACTTAACCCCTGTGACTTCGGGACTGACGTATATGGTCGAGCGATTCAAAAACTTCGAAGGTAGTGCAAACGTGCACCTTAATGGGGTGGTTAGAAGTCGATTGGCGGAGTTTGCTGAGGAGAATTTGTAGAATATCGGTAAGCGGTAAGCGGTAAACGGCCGCTTTGCTAACGGAAGCAAAGCTAACCAATAAGCGGGAGAGTAGTCACTCTCCCGCTTTTACGAAAGCGGCTAAGTTTGGGTTGGTGTGGTTTGATCTCAGCGCTTCGATCTCCCCTACCTCCTCCACTTGCCCGTCTTGCATATAGGCAAAGTGGCTGGCGATGGCTTGGGCGTCGCTTACATGGTGAGTCACCATAACTACCGTCAAATTTTGTTCTTTCGCAAGGTGCTTAACCAGATTGAGCATCTCCTCTCGGATTACCGGGTCAAGCGCTGAAAATGGTTCATCCAATAACAAGATATCAAATGGCTGCACTAAGCATCGTGCCAATGCCGCTCGCTGTTTTTGACCGCCTGAAACCTGCTCTGGCAGACGCTCTAGTAGAGCATCAATTCCGACTTGTTTGGCCGCCGTTTCCACCTGCAACCATTGCTTATCAGACAGATTAAGCCCCGGGTGAATACCCAAAGCAATATTCTCTTTGATACTCAGATGGGCAAACAGGTTATGCTCCTGAAACAACATAGCCACCGGACGTTGATGAGGCGCAAGGCCGTTAACTCGCTGGCCGTTGGCCGTTATCTCCCCTAACTCTGGTTCAATAAAGCCCGCCACCAATGCCAACAAGGTCGACTTCCCTGCCCCACTTGGTCCCATCAGTGCCAGCACATTGCCGGATTTAACCTGCAGATCAAAGTCGAAAGTTTCATTATGATAGCGGTATTTAACCTGATTTAGCGCCAATTTTGGCGTCGTCATGGAAGGTTTCAAACTAACGGTCTCCTTTTAGCAGGCGTTCAATCAGGGTAAAACTTAGGATACTAAGGCTAAACAGCAGTAGTGACACGACTGCTGCAGCTTCCATCTGGTAGCTGCCTAGCAGTTGGAATAGGTAGAGCGGTAAAGTTTGCAGATCTTGGCTGCCAAACAGGGCAATGGCGCTCAGATCGCCCATCGACAACATAAATGCAAGTGCCAAAGCATGGCAGATCGGCCTTCGTAGCGCACGCCACTCTATCACTCGAATATGATTAACACCTCGAATCCCTAAACTTGCCGCAAGGTATTGGTACTGTTGCAATAAATGCAACATAGGTTGAGAGAGCGTTTTTATCACGTAGGGCAATGCCATTAGAGCGTTGACAATAATTACCACCCAGTGACCAATCTCACTGACATCAACATGCTCTCTTAGCAGCAAAAACAGTCCGGTGCTCACCACTAGCCCCGGTGTGACCAAGATAATGGTGCTGCTTAGCTCCAACTTATCTGCAAAGCCGTTCTTCCCTCTAACTCGATGGGCCCGACTGGTTAGAAGCACTAAAAAACCGCACACTAAGGCGAGCACGCTAGCACTGACGGCAATACTCAATGAGGTCGAAAAAGCTTGCCAAAAACGGGGCTGAGCCAAAACGTCAAAAACCTTACTGTTGAGACCAGCCAACACCACAGAAACCAACGGGGGTACGACGACCAAGATAGCTACGGCTATCCAGCCCCAGTTCCAAACACTTTGAGCAAAACTCGGCTTAGATATTGGGCGTATAGTGCCACCACTACTGCTAGCTAAAGGGGCTGCTAGTTTTTGAACACCAAGCGCAATCGCAGCGCACAGCCCCATTTGCCATAACGCTAACATTGCCCCGGCTTGCAGGTCGAAGTCATATTTAATTGCTTGGAAAATCGCGAGCTCAATCGTGGTGGACTTAGGCCCTCCACCGAGCGCCATCACGGTAGCAAAACTGGTAAAACAGAGCATAAACACCAGCCCCGCAACATGTGGCAATTGCTGTCGCATTCTTGGCCACTCAACAAAGCGAAACTTTTGCCAACTGTTCATACCAAGATGAGCCGCCAACTTGTGTTGCTCAGCAGGAATCGTTTCTAGGGCTTGCAGCAATAATCTCGAAGCATAAGGCAGATTAAAAAACACGTGCGCCAGCAAAATTCCATTCAAACCATAGATAGAATATGACCAGCCAAAATATCGGTTGAGCAACCCACTATTACCGTAGATAGCCAGTAAGCCAAACACGCCCACCAACACTGGCAACACTAAAGTCGATGAAAAAAGCTTGAGCAGTAACCCTTTGCCTCGAAAATGCACTCTTGATAAGGCATGCGCCACAGGGATGGCAAAACCAACGCTGAGTAGCATCGAAAGTGTGGCTTGATAAAAACTGAACTGGGTGACGTGCCAGTAATAGGGATCGCTCACTACCTGCATCGGATTAAGCGACGGAGCATAGCTAAGCAGAGATGATAATGCCCCTCCCACCAGCAGCAGGATAAGCAGAGAAACGAAATAGCCTGCTTTAGGGATGGGGTTCACTGATCGTGGTTTCCAAGAAAAAGACCATGCAATAGGCATGGTCAAATAGTTAAGTTTCGAGGTGCGAGCTTGATTGTACAAGCCACACCTCAACCGATTAATTTACCAACGCACTTTGCCACTCACGTACCCAGCGTTTGCGCTCGGTGGCGACTTCTTCTGCCGTAAAGCTCAGTGGCGTTTTTGGCAAATCCAGCTGATAGAAATCTGCTGGAAGCTCAACCGTAGTCACTGGATACATCCAGTTGCCTGTTGGCATCGCATTTTGGAATCCGTCACTTAAAATGAACTGCATAAATTGCTCAGAAAGCTCTGGTTGTTTGCTGGCTTTCACCTTAGCCGCAACCTCGACTTGCATGTAGTGGCCTTCTTTAAAGGTGGCCGCAGCGTAGTCAAAATCACCTTCAGCAATCATGTGATAAGCCGGTGAGGTAGTGTAAGACAGCACCATATCAGACTCACCTTTTAAGAACATAGAGTAAGCTTCACTCCAGCCCTTAGTGACTGTCACTGTCTTAGCAGCAAGTTGCTGCCATGCTGCAGAAACGTCGTCACCGTATACGTGCTTCATCCATAACATCAAACCTTGGCCCGGTGTAGAGGTACGAGGATCTTGGTAAATCACCTTAAGATCGTCTCGCTCTTCAACTAACTCTTTCAAGCTTGTTGGTGGGTTGGTCAATTTTTTGCTGTTGTAGACAAACGCAAAATAGCCGTAGTCATACGGAACGAATGTCTTGTCATTCCATGCTTGAGGCAGAACCAGTTTACTGGTGTCAACTTGGTGCTCAGTAAGCAGCCCCGTTTGCTTTGCTTCAGCAACCAGGTTGTTATCTAGTCCTAAGATCACGTCAGCCTTAGTATTTTTACCTTCCAAACGCAGACGGTTAAGAATCGATACACCGTCATCTAGTGCGACTAAATCAAGCTGACAGCCACATTGAGCTTCAAAAGCCTGTTTAACTTTCGGGCCCGGGCCCCAGTCAGCAGCAAATGAGTCGTAGGTATATACCGTTAGTGTGGGTGTAGCTGCCATGGCAGCCGAAGTGAACATGGTAGTCAACGCTACCGCAGTCAGTGTTTTTTTCACTGCTCGCTCCTATCCTTTGCGTTAGGTGAGCGGCACAGGGTTGAGAGATGATCACTCAATTCCTACGCCAGCATTATCTGGTTCAGGTCGATGGGTATTTTCTCAGCCGCTACACGCAGCACCCCAATGAGTTCTTAATTCCGATTTAAGAATGTCACATTGTAATCTTTTATTAACCTATCAGCCACATCAATTATTGACGTTGATCATAGCCCCAGCGCCCGACCAAACCTTGTTCAATGCCTAGGTGGTCCAGTATGCGCGCCACCATAAAGTCGATCAAATCATCGATAGACTGAGGCTGATGATAGAAGCCAGGGGCGGCTGGCATGATGGTTACGCCCATCTGCGATAGCTTGTGCATATTTTCAAGATGCAGAGTTGAAAATGGGGTTTCGCGAACCACTAAGATCAGCTGGCCACGTTCTTTCATAACCACATCTGCGGCGCGCTCTATTAGATTGTCCGACATGCCATGTGCAATAGCGGCAACACTGCCTGCGCTACACGGACAGACTATCATTTGCTTGGGTGCAGCCGAGCCTGATGCCACTGGAGAAAACCAATCTTCTTTTCCACACACCACGAGTTTGTCTGGATCACAGCTAAGATGCTCCACGAGGACCTGCTTTGCTGCGTCGGGTCCGCTGGGCAATTTAAGTCCGTGCTCAGTTGCGAGCACGACTCGAGCTGCAGATGAGATCAGTAGAAACACTTGATAATCTGCAGCAATCAAACTTTGCAACAACTTGATTCCGTAAGGAGCCCCAGAGGCTCCAGTCCATGCCAAGGTGATGGCTTTATCTGCTCGTTTCATAACTCTATTTTAGTTGGTTGCTAGCGCATCGAGCAGCTTTTGATGAATACCACCAAATCCGCCGTTGCTCATCACTAGAATGTTGTCACCCGGTTTGGTCGCTGTGACAATTTTCTGCACCAGCTGGTCAATATCATCGCTCGTTTGAGCGGGCTGCTGGCACTGCTGTGCAACATCTGTCACCTGCCAACCGATGTCTGGCTGGAATAAAAACACTTGGTCAGCGCTTGCCAATGAGTCTGCAATTTGATCTTTGTGAGTACCAATTTTCATCGTACTTGAACGAGGCTCAAATACCGCCAAAATTCGTTCACTGCCGACTTTATCCCGCAGTCCTTGCAACGTTAACTCGATAGCGGTTGGGTGATGGGCAAAGTCGTCATACACTTTGACCTGACCTTGTTCGCCTTTAAGCTCTAATCGACGCTTAGTGTTAATAAAGCGAGCCAATGCACCACAAGCTAACTCAGGCGTAACACCGACATGACGTGCCGCAGCAATCGCCATCAGTGCATTATTTACGTTGTGCTCACCAACAAGATCCCATTTAACTCGTCCAACCAGCGAATTTTCGAAATAAACATCAAAATCACTGCCGTCAGGATGGTGTTTTTTGGCTTGCCAGCCAGTTTCTACCCCTGATTGCTCGGTTTCAGACCAGCAACCTCGGTGTAAAACATCTTCAATTGCCGTATCTTGCGCAGGAAATAACAACTTACCGTTACCGGGTACTGTACGCACTAAGTGGTGAAATTGTCGCTTGATCGCTTCAAGATCGTCAAAGATGTCTGCATGATCGAACTCTAGGTTGTTGAGTACTAATGTGCGAGGGTGGTAGTGAACAAACTTAGAACGCTTGTCGAAAAAAGCACTGTCATACTCATCGGCTTCGACCACAAAGAACATGCTTTCGCCTAATCGCGCCGAAATACCAAAATTGCCTAAAACACCACCAACCAGAAAACCTGGTTGATAGCCGCAATCCTCTAAAATCCATGCCAACATGCTCGAGGTTGTCGTCTTGCCGTGAGTACCCGATACAGCCAATACCCAGCGGTCATGCAACAAATGATCTTGCAGCCATTGCGGGCCCGACGTATAGCGAATGTTGTGATTAAGCACATATTCTACACACGGATTTCCACGGCTCATTGCGTTGCCAACCACCACCAAATCTGGCTTGGGCTCCAATTGCACCGGATCGTACCCTTGTATGATCTCAATACCTTGCTCTTCAAGCATAGTACTCATGGGCGGGTAAACGTTTGCGTCACAACCTGTCACTCGATGACCTAACTGTCTTGCCAACATTGCCAGCCCACCCATGAATGTGCCACAAATTCCGAGAATATGAATATGCATAAATGCGATCCTTGTACTTACCAATTGTCATACAATTTGGTAGAAAAACACTCGCCAACGCCCTGAAGAGAATTGGCATAAATTTTAGCGAGAAAGATATAAACACCGGCGTAACAAGCCAGTTACTTCATTACCATTAAAAAGATCAGGGCGATAGAATATGAGAGTTGGCGAATAAGCCTCTTTAGAAGGTATGCCGACCTTAACTGATGTTTACTGACTGTTGCGATACCAAGTGCATCGCTAGAGCTCCGCCTATCTTGGCTTAGAGCCCTTCCCCATTCAAGTGAGTTACGTCAGAAATCCCCCAATATTGACTGCAAAGGATAAAAGATGTCAGATATTCGCACCCTCGGTGAATACATCGTCGAAAAACAAAATGACTTTCCCCATGCTAGCGGCGAGCTGTCTTCCCTGCTTGGTTCGATCAAACTTGCTGCAAAGATTGTAAACCGTGAGATCAACAAGGCAGGTTTGGTCGACATCATGGGCGCTGTGGGCTCTGATAACGTTCAAGGTGAAGCCCAGCAAAAACTTGACGTCTATGCCAACGACAAATTCAAAGCGGCATTGGAAGCTCGTGACCAAGTATGTGGTGTAGCAAGCGAAGAAGAAGACGAAGCGGTAGTGTTCAACAAAGAATTGAACAAAAACGCTAAGTACGTGGTGTTGATGGACCCACTCGATGGCTCATCTAACATCGACGTAAACGTGTCTGTCGGTACTATTTTCTCAATCTACCGCCGTGTATCGCCAATCGGCACCACACCTACTGAAGAAGATTTTCTTCAACCGGGCAACAAGCAGGTAGCAGCAGGCTACATCATCTATGGTTCATCAACCATGCTGGTGTACACCACGGGTAAAGGCGTGCATGGCTTTACTTATGACCCATCACTTGGGGTGTTCTGCCTATCTCATGAGAACATGATGACCCCTGAAGATGGCCAGATTTACTCAATCAACGAAGGTAACTACATTCGTTTCCCGTCTGGGGTGAAAAAGTACATCAAGTACTGCCAGGAAAACGTGCCTGAAAAAGGTCGTCCATACACCTCTCGTTACATCGGATCTCTAGTTTCTGATTTCCACCGTAACCTGATCAAAGGCGGTATCTACCTTTACCCGAGCACACAAGCGCACCCAAATGGCAAGCTGCGCCTACTTTACGAGTGCAACCCAATCGCTTTCCTAGCTGAACAAGCGGGTGGTGAGGCCTCGGATGGTTTCCGTCGCATCCTAGACATTGAACCGACCGAACTGCACCAACGCGTTCCATTCTTCGTAGGTTCAAAGAACATGGTGAAAAAGGTGGAATCCTTTTTAGAGTTCTATCGCGATATGGACTAAAAGTGAAAACGGTCGCCTTGGCGGCCGTTTTTTTATCTCCAAAAGCGGCTACACTTTGTACAACCCGACTGAAAAGTAAAGCAAAGGAAAGCCAATGAGCCTCAAGCACATCCCTGCAGGGAAATCCCTCCCAGACGATATTTATGTCGTGATCGAAATTCCAGCCAACGCCGACCCTATTAAGTATGAAGTCGATAAAGACACTGGCGCCGTGTTCGTCGATCGATTTATGGCAGCGCCAATGTTCTACCCATGTAACTACGGCTATGTAAATGACACGCTTTCTCTTGATGGCGATCCGGTCGACGTACTCGTACCGACCCCATACCCACTGCTACCTGGGTCGGTGATCCGCTGTCGTCCTGTCGGCGTGCTGAAAATGAGTGATGAGTCAGGAGAAGATGCCAAGGTGTTTGCTGTTCCGCACAGCAAGTTAAGTAAAGAGTACGACCACATCCAAGATGTAGGTGATATTCCTGAGTTACTCAAAGCGCAGATCAATCAGTTTTTCGAGCGATACAAAGAACTTGAACCGGGAAAATGGGTCAAGGTTGAAGGCTGGGAAGACGTGCAAGCCGCACGGGAAGAGATTGAAAGTTCGTATAAGCGGGCGAACCCTTAGTGCTAGCATTAACCTAAGTTTGAAATACTCAAACACTTCAACAAACGGATAGGCTTGGCGATTTAACCCCCTCCAACTCCCCCTTGAAAAGGGGGAGAGCTAAAGCCCGCCTTCACCCTCAGAGTAATATATGGCTAAACAGCCTAAAATCGCTGGCACCAATCCCCAGAGTCGATACGTTCAGAGAGGGCATTTTTATCTTGGTATAGATAAATCCACGCTTCGCCATACGGCGTATCGATCTTCTCGCGACGATACTCATAAGGCACATCTTCTAAATGATCGAGGCGAACCAAAACCTCAGGAGAGATACGATAAATCTCACCATTCACCTCTTGCTGACCTTCAATCAGTCCAGGATAAGGGCCTAGGTCATACAAAGCATAACTTGGCGCAGTACGATGCTGCGCAACCAGTTCACAACCCTCTAAGAAATGGTGGTTGGGCTCGCCTTGGCGCAAGGTGCCATACACAAATACTAGATGTTCCATACCATCTCCTTAGTCAAATTCAAACTGGTAAAGTAAGTCTACCGCACTGGTTGTGCCTGATACTGCCTCTAAATAGAGGTCCTGCATCAAGCGATAACGTACGGTAAATTCACCCAATGAGTTAAATATGCCAACTCCATACTTAACCTGCAAGCCCGGTAGGATATACCCACTCACTGTCACTTGCGAGTCATCTCCGGAACCTGCGGTATCCAACTGCAGATCTTGCACACCAAATGCTTGGCCTATCTCCCCCACCACTCGTCCACTTTTGGCAAGGCTCAGACCAATCAAGGTGGTTGTCATCATGTTACCGCCCGTCTCTGCATCTATATCTTGGCCACGCAGTAAGTATGACAACGCATTCGCCTGTGGTAATGACGGGTCTGAGAAAATGGTCACTGTTGGCTCAGTCGCCGGGCCATCCACCCGAATACCCGCGGTCACATCATCACGAGTATTATCTGGGTTACGGATCGCCTCAATGGAGACATAAGGAAGATCCACCGGACCATTCATCAAAATCTTACCTTTATTGATCACCAAATCCTGACCAAAAGAGCGATAGGTACCGTCTTTGATGTTCACTTCACCAACAACGTAAGGCCCTTTGTCTTTTTGACTGACCTGAAGCTGGCCATTGAGCAAGCCTTCTAGACCAAATGCGGTTAACTTAAAGTCATCCCCGAGCAGTACTCTGATATTGGTTTCAATGTTCCAAGGCAGCTCTTTTTCATTTTGGATCACTTGATAATTGTCATCGAGCAACACTTCATCACTCGAGACACCAATGGCACTTTCCGGCAGCTCTTCTACTTCAATGCGAGCCCACGGCAAAGATATTTGACCATCAATTTTTGCCACCTCTGGGTTGGCTGAGATCGTCATATCTGGGATCACTTTCATTTGCACCATGGGTGGCAAATTGACGCTTAGCTCATCGGCAAAGATCCTTAGCTTGGTCTGCCACGCGTCTAATTGCGCCCAATTACCACTACCATCGAGCTTAAGCACGCCATCTGGTGTTTGAATATTTGCGGTTACGTCACCTTGATAGCCATCAAAGCGCACCACTAGCTCGCCTTCTTGCACATCAATCGGAGTGACATCACCGTTAACCACCATCTGATTAACTACCAACTGACCGAACACCTTAGGGTGAGCCACTGGCCCGGAGAGCTTTAGAGATGAGTCAATATTTGCATCGGCTTGACTAAACTCTCCTATCAGAGGCTTTAGCATGCCCAAATGGATCTGCTTAATATCTAACGCCGCATCGATACTATGCTGTTCTGACTGTACATTAGCTATCGATGCTTGACCACTGACAACGCCGTTATCAACGATATCGATATTCCAGCCAGTGCTCAGAACATCATCTTTGAGTTCTGCGCTAAGTCCGATCTCATTCCAGCCCAAGGTCAAAGGCGTATCAAGTTTTTGTACCACTTGGCCTTTGGGTAAATCGACATGAGCTTTGACTTGCGGTGGCTGATCAGGTGCCCACTTAGCCCATACGTTTGCATTCACTTCTCCACTAAGTTCTGTGGCTTTAGGCACGAACATGGCGATTTGGGAAAAATCGAACTGATTAAGAGCGTATTGCACTTCACCTGACTCACCGACCTCGACATCCTGCTCTAGACACAAGCTAGCGTTAGCTTGAGTCCAGCAGTGTGCTTTGAGGGCTAATCGGTTGGTTACACCATCAAAGCCAAGTCCGGTGGCACGGTCGAGCGTCCACACGCCTTGCTCAGTTTTCACTTTTGCAACCTCAAGTGCGCCTTGCCACTTCAGCGGCTCTTGCTCAAGCGATCCGCTCAGTAGTAAGTGGGTACTCACAATGTCTGACAGAACATTCAGATCTAGGCTGTGCTGGTCTTCATTGCCAGAGAAAGATAGTGCAACTAAGTCAATCGCTTGGCCTTCAATAAGAGATTGATTTACCACTAAGTCAATGTTACCTGTTGGTACAGGAAGTGGCTGTATTTCACCATTGAGCTTAAGCGATTCGACTTGCGCTAGCTGCTGATATTTAAGTTCATCAACCCCTAGATTCACTCTCACTTTTGGCTGCTTAAACTCACCTCGAATGGCGATTTCACCTTCAGCTTGACCTTGCAATTCCGGCAGCGACTTGGCGAACTCAGGTAAATGCAAAGAAACATCCAGCTGCCACTCTTTATCTAAGTGACCACTTACAAACACAGTGTTGGGGCCGTGCGCTAGGCTCAAGCTATCAGTGACTAGCTCTATCTCTCCAGATCCAGTTGGGTCCTGTGCTTGTATGTCCCCTTGCAACTTGAGCGGGTAGTTTCTTAGCTCTCCTTGCAAGGCCACCAACGGCAGGTTGACAAACCAGCCACCATTTTCAGTTAAGTGCCCATCGGTGGTCAGCGACCCACTAATGGAGCCTTCTGCTTGCGGCCATTGCAGCCCAGGCTGGATCTCTTCCAATTGCAGGTTGGCACGCCAGTTAACCTGCTCTTTCCAGCCAGCATAGAGTTCACCGAGTACTTTACCGCCCAGTGTTTCCAGTTTGACCAACTTGAGATCGATTTGGCCAAGATCGCCTTTACCTGCCAGACGCAGGTCCAAATTAGGAATATCTTTACCTTGGGCTGCCAAGTCGCCATCGATTTGGTAACCGTCTAAGCTGCCTTTGGCATTAAAACGCCCCACCTTGGCATGGTAATCGGCATCGCCAGTCAAAGGCCATTGCAACTTGACCTTAGATAAGCTGGCATCAAAAGGCAATTTAGGGTCGAGTGGGGATAACTCTCCTTTAAGCAGTGCCTCAACCACGCCACCTAACGAGGCATCCAGCCCAAGATTTTCTACACTGCCTGTCGCATCTAGCGCAAGCGTCTGTCCAGCTAAGTCTGTTTGCTTGAGTTTCGCACTCAAAGAAGCATCAAGAGGATACCCGTGGTTTAAGGTGATTTGGCCGTGTAGTTGGGCATCAAGCTCAGGAATATCTACTGCAAGCTTATCGATTTCAACATAGTGATCCGCAGCAAAGCCTTTCAATCCGGCGTAGTTCACCACCACTGGTGATTCGCCTTCTAGAACAAAGTCATGAATGTCGAGCTGCTCAATACGCGCATCGACTGGGATGAGTACTTCTGGCAGTTCAATGGCTGTAGCTGGTGCTGGCTCTTGCTCTGCTTCTGGAGCTTCACTCGCAGGCAGCGCCAGTCGGATTTTACGCCAAGTGGTTGGGGAGAGTGTCACCTCTCGTCCGCTCATGACAATGCCACTTTCAAACTGCTGCCAGTTTACTTGGGTACCCAAGATATTAAGAGCGATATCATTGAACTTAATGTTTTTAACTGTCACCGGAATCGGTAACACCACTTCGGTGACAGGTTCAGATTCAACCGCAGGTGTTTCACTTGGCGCTACGTCAGTTAATGCGAAATCCAGCCCAACAAGCGCCAGCTCATCGATGCAGATTTCCGGTGTCATCAAACATTGCAAATTAAGATTGAGCACGACTTGCTGAGCATCAAGCTCGATAAAAAGATCTGGGTCCTGAAAGCTAACTTGATGCAAAGACATCCCGGTCAGTAAAGCTCCATCAGCTTTCCCTATCGAAAGCTGTGGTAGCGCTTTTTGTCCCGCCCAAGTGATCACTTTTAAGCCAGGGTTGGTGAGCACTAACCCACCAATAAGCAGCAAAATGAGCAGTATTGTACTCGGTACGGCAATCGCAAAACGCACAAACCATTTAGCCCAACGACGACTCATAGCTCAGGCCCCAAAGTAAAGTGAATACGATAATCATCCAACTGCACCGTATCTCCCGGCCAAGCCACATCTAATCGGATCGGACCTACAGGTGATGCCCAACGGACACCAACACCTCGACCATATTGCCAATCTGGCGTGGTATTCCATGCGTCACCCGCATCAAAAAATGCTGCAACCCACCAATCTCCCACCAAGCGGTATTGATACTCAAGTGTACCCGTGGCCATGAATTTACCACCCGTCAGGCTGTCAGAGCTGTCTTTAGGGGAAATAGACTCATAGCCGTAACCACGCAGGTTATTGTCACCACCCGCAAAGAAGCGCAGCGACGGCGGTACTTTATCAAAATCATCAGTGTAGATGGCACCACCATCGAGTCTAGCGATACCGCGATGGTTTTGACCTAAACTGCGAATCCACGCCATGCCTGCTTGCGCACGCACGATCCCTGCATCGGAGCCTGCGTGCTTGTCAGAAGCTTCTAGGGTATAGACTTGCTTATCCCCCCAGTAAGGCATTGAGCCACCACGACTGCGGATGCGGGAGAAGGAGATACCCGGTAGCAACATTTTAGAGATATTACTGGTTTCACCTTGGGTGTAGTCTTCAAATAGATAACGGATGAACAAGGTGCGATGCCAGCCAGAATCTAGCTTCCAGTGTCTTTCAACCGCAATATTGTTCTCGAAGCTTTTTGTATCTTCTTTATTGGTGTTCTTCATACCGTATTGGATTTGGTAGTAATCGTCCAAGACATCTTCTAGGGGAATTTTATACCCCATGGTCACCTGCTGTTCAGGTTCTGAAATTGACAGGTTACTGGTAAAACTGTGGCCTCTGTCGTTAAGCCAAGGTTTGGTCCATTTTAAGGTACCTTTCACACCGATGTCGGTGGAATAGCCTAGGCCCGTTTCCACTTGGTTGGTCGAAGAAGGTGCAAGAATGATATTGATCGGCAGCTCGCGAGTAGAGCCCACTTCTGATAGGTCTGGTTCCACATGCACCGACGAGAACCAATCCGTGTTGGAGAGCTTTTGGTTAAGTTCACCGACTTGTTTAGCCTGATAGTCATCACTTTGCTTAAAAGGCACCAAGGATTCGACTCGGTCTTGACGGATTTGACTGCCAGTGATGGTCACTTCACCAAATTGGTAGCGAATACCGCTATCGTAGATGACGTCAACGATAGCTTCATTTTTTGACGGCACCACTTTGAGTGCGGTTTCAACAAACTCGCCCTCAAAATACCCCTTTTGCAGCGCTAAGTTTCTTAAATTCGACTTCAGCGCATCGTACTGGCTGTGGTTAAGTGTGGCGCCTTTCTTTACTGGGGAGGAAGATACCACTTGTTCAAAATCTTCGTCACTTGCGGCCTCACCCATCAGTAAAATGTTGACTTGGCTAAGGCGAGTTACAGGGCCAGCATCAACGTTGACATTCAGTGCTGCAGGCTCTTCTTTCACTTCAAAATGGATCTTTGGGTTGTAATGCCCTAAGGCTTTGAGCGCTTTTTTAACGTTATCTTCCACCTGAGACTGGAAGCGTAGTGAAGTTGAATATTCTTCAGGGGAAATAGCCGCAAGATAGGCGTCTACATTGGCTTGCAGTTCACTATTTAACCCTTTCACGGTTAGATCTACATTAGCATACGCCCCAGGAAGGAAGCACAACAAGGCTAGAGATAAACATTGGCGTAAGTTGAGATTTAACATATTTGAGCTTGTGTGTTACAACGAGGGATATCAGTTTACAAAAATGTACCACAGTGAACGACGAAAAGAGTGTTTCACTGTGAGAAAATCATCAAGGAAGAGACCATGACAGATAAGCAAGCCATGATTTCATCACAGCACGCCTTACCTGGGCGAACTGCACCCGTTTTAGAAAGTGGGAAACACTTTGTGAATCAAAGCGATCTTACCGCACCGTTAGATAACGAACAACAAGAGATCGTCTTTGGTATGGGATGCTTTTGGGGAGCAGAACGTCTGTTCTGGAAGCACGAGGGCGTGGTATCCACAAGCGTTGGTTACGCTGGCGGCTTCACCCCTAATCCAACCTACGAGGAAGTATGTAGCGGCCAAACTGGGCACACTGAAGTGGTGCGAGTGCGATTCGACCCAAGCCAAACTGATCTCAACGCATTACTGACACTATTTTGGGAAAACCACGATCCAACTCAAGGTATGCGTCAAGGAAATGACCTAGGCACACAATATCGCTCTGCCATCTACATTTCACCCCAGCAAGAAGCGCAGTGTATTTCATCCAAACAGGCCTATCAACAGGCGCTTAAAGACCAAGGGCTAGGCCCAATCACCACTGAAATCTTACTCAAAGGTGAATACTACCTAGCGGAAGAGTATCATCAGCAATACCTAGCCAAGAACCCACAGGGTTACTGCGGCATTGGCGGCACAGGCATTTGTCTGCCACCAAGCCTCAACCAAGACTAAGTTGCAGGATTCGAGAGCAGGTCAATCACTTGGTTGACCTCTTTCATTACCGCCAATTTTTTCTTATTGCGAATATCTGGCAGCAATACTTTGCCTTTCTCAAAATAAAAAAGACCAATATTGGCAATAAAGAACGACCCTTTAAACAGCACCTTCACAAACTTAGCAATTTGATTTGGGTGATAATTTTGAAACACTCTGTCCATTGCAGCTTCCTCTTGGAGTCCAGTTCATCGACCTTGTGAGCTCCAAATTAACGACAATTTAATATCCTCTGGTCATTCCACTGCAAGTTTAACGCCAATTTATCTTCAGCTCGCCTATCAATTATGCAAAGATGCGCTACGCTTTATAGCAGGGCAATAAATAAAGGCTTAGAGACCTTTTGTCCTTAATAAATCAATATAAATTCGCTCTCCAATAACGGAAAACAATATGAAAAAAACATCACTACTTGCACTAATGATGTGCACTCTGCCATCTATGACTATGGCGCATAACCTGACTGTGGGTGAAACCATTCCTGCAGCTAGTGTTGCGAAACACGGTGAACTGATGCTAGAAGGTGACAAAATCGCTTACCAAGCTTGGGACAGTGCAAACCTAACGGGTAAAGTACGCGTAGTACAAGCGATTGCAGGACGTAAAAGTGCCAAAAAACTGAACGCTCCACTTATTGACGCAATCATTGCAGCGGAGCTTCCAAACGATAAATACCAAACCACAACAGTCATCAACCAAGATGACGCAATGTGGGGCACAAGTTCATTCGTTAAATCATCAGCAGAAGACAGCAAAAAAGAGTTCAACTGGTCTTCTATTGTGCTAGATAAAGATGGTACTGCATTTAAGGCGTGGGAATTGGCAGAAGAAAGCTCAGCAATTTTTGTTGTCGATCAGCAAGGTACTGTACTTTTTGCTAAAGAAGGTGCACTCACTGAAGCTGAGATCTCACAAGTGCTTGCAACTGTAGAACAGAACCTGTAATTCTATAGCTTCTATTCACCTAACCAATATTTTGGATATTTACCATGACAAAGATCCTTCATACTGAATCTGCACCGGCAGCCATCGGCCCATACTCTCAAGGGGTAGACCTTGGAAACATGGTGCTCACTTCTGGTCAAATTCCTGTCAACCCTCAAACTGGCGAAGTGCCTGAGGCAATTGCGGATCAAACTCGTCAGTCACTAGAGAACGTAAAAGCGGTCGTCGAAGCCTCTGGCCTTAGCGTGACCGATATCGTTAAGCTGACAGTATTTGTTAAAGACCTCAATGATTTTGGTGCAGTGAACGAAGTTTACGGTGCATTCTTTGACGAACATAAAGTGGCTAACTACCCAGCTCGTTCATGTGTTGAAGTAGCACGTCTTCCAAAAGATGTGATGATTGAGATTGAAGCGATTGCGGTACGCAAGTAATTGCTATTGGCCAATCTAAAGCCATTAAAAAAGGAGTGCTCATCGAGCACTCCTT
This sequence comes from Vibrio sp. SCSIO 43136, assembly GCF_023716565.1. NCBI lineage: Bacteria > Pseudomonadati > Pseudomonadota > Gammaproteobacteria > Vibrionales > Vibrionaceae > Vibrio > Vibrio sp. SCSIO 43136. The sequence goes on from NZ_CP071848.1 coordinate 2,779,322, forward strand.
TTTGATTTCACATGACTTGATATTAAGCGTTGTTACGAGCTTCTACTTCCGCATCAAGCTGCTCAAGTTTGTTCTTCATCTGCTCACGACACACATCGGCAAGTTTGCGCACATCGTCTTTATCATAACCTTCAGTGCTCACCGGTGGCAGCATTTCAACAATCACATGACCGTTGTTCCAACGGTTCAGTTTAATTTTGCCTTGGGTAGTACTACACACAATTGGGATCACAGGTACTTCAGCACCAATGGCAGCATGAAATGCACCGGTTTTAAATGGCAATAAGCCACGACCGCGAGAGCGTGTGCCCTCTGGGAACATCCATACAGACACCCCAAGCTCTTTCACTTTATCGACCACCTGAGAAATGGTACCCATAGCGCGGCTGCGATTGGCACGGTCAATCAAGATGTTACCCGTCAGCCAATACAGCTGACCAAACAGAGGCAGCCAAACTAAACTCTTCTTACCGACAGTCACCACTTTTGGTGTCACTGCTGAAGAGACCGTAAACAGATCCCAAGAGTTTTGGTGGTTGGCAATATAGATATGTTGACCACGCTCGTATGCATCTTCCGGCAAACGCAGCTCAAGCTTAATCCCAAATACCCTATGCATCGCACCGAACATGCGACCAAAGGTAAAAACGTGTTTAGGGTTACGAGGGCTAAGCAAGCAGTAGCCACAACCAAACACGAACATCACTACGGCAAAGATCGCCACAGCAATAATACGAAGTAATGCAATCATTTCTGATCCCTAACCTAGGCGTTTTCGCCAAATTGAAAAAAGCCGAAGCGGGAAACCTGCTTCGGCTTTTATTTTAGTTTACTTAGCTCGACTGGCTGATGCGCTCGATGTTTGCACCTAGCTTAGCCAGTTTATTTTCAATCTTATCGTAGCCACGATCGATGTGATAAATACGGTCAACAATGGTCTCGCCCTTGGCGATACAACCCGCAATCACAAGGCTTGCTGACGCACGAAGGTCAGTTGCCATCACCTGAGCACCACTCAATCCTTCAGCATCACCACAAATGACCGTGTTGCCTTCGATTTCGGCTTTAGCGCCCATGCGCATTAACTCAGGCACGTGCATGAATCGATTTTCAAAGATGGTTTCAGTGATAACACCACCACCCTTGGCCATCATGTTCAACAAGGTGAACTGTGCTTGCATATCTGTTGGGAAACCCGGGTGCGGCGCAGTGCGAATCGTTACTGCTTTTAACTCACGTCCGGTCATATCAAGACTGATCCAGTCCTCACCCGTTTCGATATCAGCCCCTGCCTCTTCAAGTTTGGCAAGCACGGCTTCGAGTAACGACGCTTTGGTGTTACGACACACTACTTTGCCACCAGAAACCGCCGCCGCAACAAGGAAAGTACCCGTTTCAATGCGGTCCGCCACAACACTGTGCTTACCACCACCGAGACGCTCAACACCTTCGATGGTGATGGTGTCAGTACCTGCACCGGAAATCTTCGCACCTAAGGTGTTTAGGAACTCAGCGGTATCAACAATCTCTGGTTCACGAGCTGCATTGTCGAGAACCGTCTTACCTTCTGCCAAGGTAGCAGCACACATCACAGTAATGGTTGCACCAACGCTCACCTTGTCCATGACAATATGAGCACCTTGCAGACGACCATCGACTTCAGCTTTGACATAACCTTCTTCTAAAGTGATTTTTGCGCCCAATTGCTCTAGACCGTGAATATGTAGGTCCACAGGACGAGCGCCAATAGCACAACCACCAGGAAGAGAAACTTGACCATGACCAAAGCGCGCCACTAATGGACCAAGTGCCCAGATAGAAGCTCGCATGGTTTTCACCAAATCATAGGGCGCACAATAGTTATCGATATTGCGACCATCCACGTGTACCGAACCGTTACGCTCAACTTTTGCGCCTAAACGAGTCAGCAATGCCATCGTAGTATCGATATCACGCAGTTTTGGTACGTTTGCCACCTCTACTGGCTCTTCCGCCAGAATTGATGCAAACAAAATTGGTAGGGCAGCATTTTTTGCACCCGAAATAGATACTTCACCCGACAGTGGGGTTGAAGAACCCGTTACTCGAAACTTTTCCATCATAAACCTTTATAACGACATCAACTTCTTATCGCGTGCCCACTCTGCTGGGGTATAGGCTTTGATTTGAATCGCATGAATTTCATTGCTTTGGATGTGGTCCCAAAGTGGACCGTAAATCAGTTGCTGCTTTTTAACACGGTTCATACCGTCGAAGCATGCATCCACTGCGATAACCTCGTAGTGACTGCCTTCTCCTTTTACATGCACTTCTTCTAAGCTCAGTGCTTCATCCAGTAATTTTTTTACTTCTACGCTGTCCACGGAAAACCCCTGTTAGCTTTTAATATGTTCAAACAATATGGCCTCGGCATTGCTTAAGCGACACAAGGTACGAAGTTGCTCAGGCACAAAACAGAGCATTATATGACAGTTTTGCTTTTTTGCATGCCTTATTAGCTGTATCAACATCGCAAGTCCGGCAGAGTCGACGCGAGAGACCTGCTCTAAACTTACTTCAAGTCGGGCTTGGTTATGTTTAATTTTGGTCAGAGCTTTCCAAATTTCTGGTACAGAGTCTCTGTCTAACTCACCACTGAGCGCCATTTCCTTGTCAGAAATCCACTCAATTACTGAAGTCATTGATTTGCACTCCTTCGCCTGCTGCCAACTGAATTGTCACGACTACTGCTTAAACACTATCGGTTGCTCCGACTGTGCTTGTAACTCATTTGCAACCGCAGTAATGCCTTTTTGACGAATACTAGTATTCCACTCTGAGCGCTTGCTAGAAAGTAAGCTAATGCCTTCGGCTACCATGTCAAACGCCGCCCAATCGCCACTTTTTTTGTCTTTACGTAATTTAAAATCGAGCTTGATGTTTGGATTTGGCTTATCAACGATCTCTACTGTAATTTCAGTGATACGTTTACCCTCAGGAATTGACTGAGCACGCTCAAAGATAATTTCCTGATCATCGAACTGGGTTAACACTTGCGCATACGAAGTGACTAAGTAATTACGGAAAGCATCGATAAATACCAGCACTTCGTCTTTGTTGTCCTTGTTAAAATTTGAGCCTAGAAGCTTAAGTGCCGCGTAACGATAGTTGACGTAAGGCATCAGCTCTTCTTCAACCACTACTTTTAAGAGTTCTGGCTGCTCACGGATCTGATCTCTCTCATTTTTCAGGCGGTTAAAGGTTTTTTCAGCAACCTGCTGCATCATTTGATAAGGATCTTTTTGATCAAACTTCTCTTGAGCCAGCCCCCCAGATGAGACGCAGCTCAGCACCAACATCAATACTGCTGAGATCCAATTTTTCATTACAATGACTCCCCTGTTGAATCACCACCGACTCGATACAACACTTGACCGATAAGGTCTTCAAGCACCAATGCCGACTTTGTATCTTCGATGTAGTCGCCATCCCCGAGCATATCGATATCTTCATCGACAAATCCAGGAAAAACCTATGTACTGTTCACCAATCAGCCCAGATGTCAGGATCTGAGCACTTGAAGTTTCTGGAAAAAAGCCAAACTGCTGGTCTATTTCCAAGGTAACAATCGGTACATACGACTGCTTATCGAGATCGATCTGCGCAACGCGCCCAACTACCACACCACCAATTTTGACTGGTGAGCGAGGTTTCAAGCTACCAATGTTGTCAAATTGCGCTTTCAAGCGATAGCTGTCGTTTTGACCAAAGCTTTTCACATCGGCCACCTCGAAAATCATGATAAGCACAGCAATCATACCTGTGAGTACGAATGCGCCAACCGTAAGTTCTAACTTTTTGCTTTGCTGCATAATTAATTTCCAAACATAAGTGCGGTCAGCACAAAATCCAGTCCTAGAATCGCTAGAGACGAGTGCACCACAGTACGTGTTGTTGCCTTACTGATCCCCTCAGACGTTGGGATCGCATCATATCCGTTAAACAAAGCAATCCAGGTGACGCTAATGGCAAACACCATGCTTTTTATCAAACTGTTACCGATATCTTGCCCAAGCTCGACACTCGATTGCATTGAGGCCCAAAAACTGCCGTAATCGATCCCCTTCCAATCCACACCGACCAGCTGAGCGCCCCAAATACCGACAATCATGAAAATAAACGCCAGCAATGGCATCGAAATAAAACCAGCCCAAAATCGAGGTGCGATCACTCGCTTAAGTGGATCGACCGCCATCATTTCCAAACTTGATAATTGTTCCGTCGCTTTCATAAGACCAATTTCTGCGGTCAATGCAGAGCCTGCACGCCCAGCAAACAGCAGCGCCGTCACCACTGGCCCAAGCTCTCTAAGCAGCGAGAGTGCAACCATTTGGCCCAACGCTCCTTCTGCGCCAAAGTCCACCAGTACCACATAACCTTGTAAGCTAAGTACCATACCAATGAAGAGTCCAGAGAGCATAATAATCACTAACGACTGAACACCCACGCTATAGAGCTGCTTTACCAACAGTGGTAGATTCTTTAACGGTTGTGGCTTATGCACCAAAGCGCCCACGAGCATTAAGCTAGCACGGCCAAAGCTTTCACATAGAGACAGGGTTCTATGACCAATTCTTGCAACCTTTTCCATCACCAGATCAATCATCTGCAAATAGCTCCTGTGCTAAAGGTTGGCTCGGATAACGAAATGGCACTGGGCCATCAGCATGGCCCTGCAAAAATTGCTGAACTCGCGGATCTTCATTCTCTCTAAGCTGCTGTGGTGTACCGTGCGCAATCACTTTACCATCCGCCAAGATATAAGCGTTATCAGCAATGCTCATCACTTCTGGTACATCGTGAGACACAACAATTGAGGTCAACCCAAGGGCCTTATTAAGGCTATCGATCAAAGTAACCAACACCCCCATGGTGATAGGGTCCTGACCGACAAAAGGTTCATCGTACATAATCAGCTCTGGATCAAGCGCTATCGCTCGCGCTAAGGCAGCCCGTCTTGCCATGCCCCCTGATAGCTCACTAGGCATCAATTGTGCTGCACCACGTAAGCCGACGGCTTCCAATTTTAAGGTAACGATGGTGGTGATCAGCTCCTGATCAAGGTCAGTATGCTCACGTAGCGGGAACGCCACGTTATCAAACACATTAAGATCGGTAAAAAGCGCCCCAGATTGGAACAGCATGCTCATTTTCTTACGAGCTTGGTACAAACGAGAGCGGCTCAAAGTGGGAATATTATCGCCATCGAAGTTTATCGAGCCACGTTCAGGGGCGATTTGCCCGCCAATCAGGCGCAGCAAAGTGGTTTTTCCTATCCCTGATGGCCCCATAATTGCGGTAATTTTACCTCTAGGAACGGTCAAGCTGACGTCATCAAATATCTTTCGCTCGCCTCGAGAAAAAGAGAGATTTTGAATGTTAACCAGATCCTTAGTCGACATATAACCCCAGATAGATATTGAATTTATTCTAATTGAACGGCAATCATAAGCACAATGTCGCTCAAGTTCAAAGTATACCGACGCAGAAGCTAGATAATTTACGCTATATTTACCTCACTAATAATTCACTCAGCACAAACGACGGGAGATTGATGTGCTTGTACAGAGTTCGTCTTGGTTTTTTCTACGCTGAGACTTCCATTTTAGTTCGCGAACGGTCAAAATTAGCCGCTAACTCGTCTTCATATCATACGTAATTTAAGGGAAAGTCATGCTTGAAGCTGTTGCTCTACTTATTGTGGGCTTAATTCTGCTCGTCTGGAGTGCGGATAAATTGGTGTACGGTGCGGCTGCACTGGCCAAGAATATGGGAATATCGCCTCTAGTCATCGGCATGACAATTCTTGCTATGGGTTCATCAGCGCCTGAGATGATGGTCTCTGCGACCGCAGCGCTTGACGGAAAAACCGATACGGCTGTGGGTAATGTTCTGGGCTCAAACATCGCCAATATCGCTTTAATTTTAGGTATCACCGCGCTGATCAAGCCACTATCCATCAGCTCAGCTGTGATTCGTCGTGAACTGCCATTGATGATCGTTGTGACCGTTCTGGCGGGCCTTCTAATGTATGACAACTACTTAGGTTTCTACGAAGGCGCTCTACTGTTTGTGCTATTTGCCGCCTTCATCATTACCATGCTCAAAATTAGCCAAAATGAAAAGAAGCGTGGCGATGCGTTCGTCGAAGAACAAGAGTCTGAGATCCCTCAAGATGTACCCAACTTAAAAGCAGCGATGTGGGTTGTGATCGGTCTAGTGCTTTTACCACTGGCATCGAACCTACTGGTCGATAGTGCGGTCTTCATTGCTAAGGCATTTGGTATGAGCGACCTTGTCATTGGCCTAACCATCATTGCTATCGGCACTAGCCTACCAGAACTGGCAGCATCACTTGCGGGTGTGTTGAAAGGCGAAGATGACATGGCGGTTGGCAATATCATTGGCTCGAACGTATTCAATATTCTAGCGGTGATGGGGATCCCGGGTATTTTGAACCCTTCAATCCTCAACGAACACGCCATGGGTCGTGACTTCTGGGTGATGCTTGCAGTTTCACTGTTACTCGTTGTGATGGCTCTAGGTAAATCCCGCAGCGTTAACCGTATTGAAGGCGGCGTACTCTTCACTTGTTTCCTTGCTTACCAAGGCTACCTACTATTTAACCTAGCGGCGTAAGAGGTCTAATATGTCATTTGATTTTTGCCAAGCGGCCAAGCGAGTCATCGAAATCGAAGTCGAAGGCTTACAGCAACTGCCACAATACGTAGACCAAAGCTTTCAAGCTGCCTGTGAAATGATCATGGCATCGAGTGGAAAAGTGGTGGTCATGGGCATGGGTAAGTCGGGCCATATCGGCAAGAAAATCGCAGCAAGCCTAGCCAGCACAGGAACCTCCTCGTTCTTTGTCCATCCAGGGGAAGCCAGTCACGGTGATCTAGGCATGGCAGAAGAACATGATGTAGTGATTGCCATCTCCAACTCTGGTGAGTCGTCGGAAATTCTTAGCATCTATCCAGTGTTAAAGCGCCGCGGCATCAAAGTTATTGCGATGACAGGTAAACCCTCTTCTACTATGGCTAAGCTTGCCGATATTCACCTGTGCATCGCTGTGCCACAAGAAGCTTGCCCACTCGGTCTTGCGCCAACCTCCAGCACTACAGCAACCTTAGTGATGGGTGATGCACTGGCAGTAAGTTTGCTTCAAGCGCGTGGCTTCTCAGCTGACGATTTCGCTCTATCGCATCCAGGTGGCGCTCTGGGTAGAAAACTGCTTCTTAAACTTAGCGATATTATGCAAACTGACGATGCGCTGCCAAAAGTAGCACCAGAGGCGCTAATTCGTGACGCTCTATTGGAAATATCCCAAAAAGGCCTAGGTATGACTGCTGTGGTTGATAGCGACGATCAAGTACTTGGCATCTTTACCGATGGCGACTTGCGCCGCTTGCTCGACAAGCGTATTGACATTCACACAACCAAGATCGGTGATGTGATGACCCAAAACCCTACTATGGCTTCACCAAACATGCTGGCAGTAGAAGCGGTCAATATGATGCAAGAGAAAAGCATTACCAGCTTGCTGTTGAGCGAAAATAATCGCTTAGTTGGTGCGCTCAATATCCACCACCTACTCAAAGCAGGAGTGATGTAATGAGTGAGATGGTAGAAACACTCTATGGCCCGGTAAACAAAGCCACTTTTGAGATTGCTAAGCAGATCAAATTACTGATTTGCGATGTGGACGGCGTATTTTCTGATGGCCTTATCTACATGGGTAATCAAGGCGAAGAGCTAAAGACTTTCCATACCCGTGACGGTTACGGCATTAAATGTTTAATGTCTGCTGGTATTGAGATCGCTATCATCACTGGCCGAAAATCTCAAATCGTTGAAAATCGCATGCGTGCTTTAGGCATCAAGCTGATTTACCAAGGCCAAGATGACAAAGTGAAGGCCTATCAAGACATCTGTTCCAAACTCAATGTAGCACCTGAGCAAACGGGTTACATCGGCGATGATCTGATTGACTGGCCAGTGATGGAAAAAGTCGCACTGAAAGTTTGTGTCGCCGATGGTCACCCTTTATTGGCAAAACGTGCTAACTTTGTTACCCAAATTTGTGGCGGACACGGTGCGGTGCGCGAAGTGTGTGACTTGATTCTGGAAGCAAGAGGCGAGCTCGATGCTCATAAAGGCTTGAGCATATGAACATGCCTCGTCCTATCTACTTAATCTTGCTATTTGCCAGTTGTTGGTCGCTGTACTACCTATACGGCTACGACAACACGCAAACCATGCAAGTTAAGCCTGATACCGAGTTGCCTATGTTTTCCGGGCGTAACCTGGTTAACACCAGCTACAACCAAGCGGGATTAAGAAACTTCGAAATTCGCTCCAAGTACCTCGACCATTACGCCAAAAATGGCGATACCATCTTTGAAAGTTTGAGGCTGGATGTATTTCGCGAAGGTCAACAGGTGGAATGGACCATTAGTGCTGACCGAGGTGTGCTCGACAAAGAGTACAAATTGCACCTCACAGGTAAGGTAACAATAAAAAACCTGTTACCGGAAGCAGCCTTTGATACTATGAATACCGAATCACTTGTTATCCAGCTGGAAAATAAAGATTTCTATGCCAACCAGCCCGTCAAACTGTTTGGCCCACAATTTACGACCACGGGGAATGCGATGCGAGGCAACTTCGACCGCAATGACGCAACTCTGTTTGAACAAGTACAAGGCCGATATGAAATTAAAGCTCCTTAGCTTGATCGGGTGCCTGCTTCTTTCCACCAGCAGCTGGGCACTAAGCAATGATACTGAGCAGCCGATCTACATAAACTCGAATAGCCAGTCACTCGATATGAAAAGTAACCGAGTGACGTTCGAAGGTGATGTGACACTGAAACAAGGCAGTATCAACATTAAAGCAGATAAGTTGATCGTTTTGCGTAATAGTGAGGATGACTCGGTAGAAGTCCTTGAGGCTTATGGCAAACCGACCACTTTCACTCAGTTAACCGATGAAGGTAAAACCTTGAGTGGCAAAGCCAATGTACTGAAATACATGGTGGCACAAGACTTATTGACCATGAATGGTGATGCCGAGCTCGCTCAAGATGAAAGCTTGATTAAAGGTACCTCTATCCGTTACCAAATTGCGTCGCAGCAGCTAATGGCGGATGGTAAAGAAGGCCAACCCGTGTCAACCATATTGCAACCAGCAGCTCCGAGCGAACCTAAATAATTATGGCGTTATTGAAAGCAAAGAATCTGGCCAAAAGCTACAAGAAGCGCAAAGTCGTTTGTGACGTCAGCTTGGAAGTGAATTCTGGACAAATCGTCGGCTTGCTCGGGCCTAATGGTGCGGGTAAAACGACCTCTTTTTACATGATTGTCGGGCTAGTGGCACGAGATGAAGGCACGATTACTATTGATGATAACGACATCAGTATCTTGCCAATGCACAGCCGTTCACGACTAGGGATCGGTTACCTGCCGCAAGAAGCATCGATTTTTCGCAAGTTATCAGTAGAAGATAACATCATGGCAGTTTTAGAAACTCGCGCCGACCTGACCCGTGAAGAACGTCAGGACAAGTTAGAAGATCTGTTGGATGAATTTCATATCCAACACATCCGCAAAAGCGCAGGGATGGCCCTGTCCGGTGGTGAACGCCGCCGAGTCGAAATCGCCCGGGCATTGGCTGCCAACCCAAAGTTTATCTTACTTGATGAACCTTTTGCCGGTGTCGACCCAATCTCAGTCATCGACATCAAAAAAATCATCCAGCACTTGCGAGACCGTGGTTTAGGAGTATTGATCACCGACCACAACGTCCGTGAAACACTCGATGTATGTGAACGAGCTTACATCGTTAGCCAAGGGCACTTAATCGCCGAAGGCACGCCGGAAGAAGTTCTCAATAACGAACAGGTAAAACGAGTTTATCTGGGTGAACAATTCCGACTATGATTAAATAGAGAAACAGTTGGTAGCATCATGGTCATGGCAGATAAGCCAAACCAGATAGAAGTAAAAACGATAAAAAGGACTCCATGAAACCATCACTTCAGCTCAAGCTAGGTCAACAGCTGGCGATGACGCCGCAACTGCAACAAGCGATTCGCTTGCTGCAGCTTTCCACGTTGGATCTTCAACAAGAAATTCAAGAAGCTCTGGAGTCCAATCCACTGCTCGACGTGGAAGAAGGCTTTGAAGAAAACGCCGAGGCCAACTCAGAGGCAGCGAAAGAAACAGCAAACGCTGAAAAAGAAGCGCCTGAAGAGACTGCCACGGCAGAGCCTGATGCACCAGATAGCTCAGACATGATTGAAAAGTCTGAAATTGGCTCCGACCTAGAAATGGATACGACCTGGGAAGATGTCTACAGCGCCAATACTGGCAATACCGGCATCGCTCTAGATGACGATATGCCCGTGTATCAAGGGGAAACGACCCAGAGCTTGCATGACTACCTACTGTGGCAACTTGACCTAACCCCATTTACCGAAACTGACCGTACTATTGCCTTAGCGATCATCGATGCTATTGACGACTACGGTTACCTCACTATCAGCGCAGAAGATATTTTAGATAGCCTCGGCCTTGATGAAGTTGAGCAGGATGAAGTAGAAGCCGTTCTGAAACGAATTCAGCAATTCGACCCACTGGGTGTTGGCTCGCGTAATCTACAAGAGTGCCTACTGCTTCAACTGGCTACCTTCCCTGAAGATACTCCTTGGCTCACAGAAGCGAAATCTCTGCTCGAAAACCACATTGAGCAACTGGGAAATCGAGACTATAAATTAATTATCAAAGAGACAAAACTCAAAGAGCCTCAACTGCGTGAAGTGCTTCAACTGATCCAACAGCTAGACCCTAGACCAGGCAGCAGTGTTACCGCAGAAGAAACTGAGTATGTCATTCCAGATGTTTCCGTGTTCAAAGATCATGGTCAATGGAAAGTAACCATCAACCCAGATAGTGTGCCTAAGTTGAAAGTAAACCAACACTACGCTTCATTGGGTAAAGGAAATAGTGCTGATAGCCAATTTATTCGTTCCAATCTTCAAGAAGCCAAATGGCTGATAAAAAGTTTAGAGAGCAGAAACGAGACGCTGCTCAAAGTTGCTCGTTGTATAGTTGAACATCAACATGATTTCTTCGAGTATGGTGAAGAAGCGATGAAACCGATGGTGTTAAACGACATAGCACTTGCTGTCGACATGCATGAATCGACCATTTCTCGTGTCACGACACAGAAATTCATGCATACACCACGCGGTATTTTTGAGTTGAAATATTTCTTCTCCAGCCACGTCAGTACTGACAATGGCGGAGAGTGTTCATCAACGGCAATTCGAGCTCTGATAAAAAAATTGGTCGCTGCCGAAAACAGTGCCAAACCACTCAGTGATAGCAAGATTGCCACCCTGCTAGCTGACCAAGGGATTCAAGTTGCACGCCGTACTATTGCAAAATATCGAGAGTCTCTGGGCATTGCGCCGTCAAGTCAGCGTAAACGCCTACTATAAAGGCCTAGAAAGAAGGAAAGTCTATGCAAGTTAACATCCAAGGACACCACGTCGATCTAACCGATTCCATGCAAGACTATGTACACACCAAATTCCAAAAGCTTGAACGCTTCTTTGACCATATCAACACCGTTCAAGTGGTATTAAAAGTTGAAAAACTCGATCAAATAGCCGAAGCTACACTCCACGTTAATCAAGGCGAAATTCACGCAGCGTCCACGGACGAAAATATGTATGCTGCTGTCGACTCACTCGTTGACAAATTAGTTCGCCAATTGAACAAGCATAAAGAAAAGCTAAGTAGCCATTAATCATGCAATTAAGCGAAGTACTCTCACTGGACTGCACCAAAAGTGCAGTCCAGTGCACTAGTAAAAAACGAGCTCTAGAAATCATCAGTGAAGTTGCGGCTGAGCACGCAGGACTCAATCAAACGGCACTGTTTGAGTGTATGCTCAACCGAGAGAAAATGGGCAGTACAGGCATTGGAAACGGAATTGCCATCCCCCACGGTCGTATGATGGATTCAGAGCAAGCCGTTGCCGTGTTAATTCAATGCCAAGACCCAATTGAATTTGACTCCATCGACAATCGCCCCGTCGATCTGCTTTTTGCCCTGCTCGTCCCTGATGCTCAGTGCAAAACACATCTAAAGACCTTGTCAGCCATGGCGGAACGCCTCAACGACAAACAGACTCTCAAACAACTGCGTAACGCTCACTCTGACCAAGAGCTTTACGAGATCATTACCCAATAGTGCCTATTTAGGAAAGGGAACACATCATGGCATCGCAAAAATTGCGTTTGATTGTAATCAGTGGGCAGTCAGGCGCAGGAAAAAGTGTGGCGCTTCGAGTCTTAGAAGATTTGGGTTACTACTGTGTCGATAACTTACCTGTGGATCTTCTGCCTTCTTTCGTCAATAGCGTTAAAGCCAGCGAACAGAACGTTGCAGTAAGCATTGATATTCGCAACCTACCTCAGCAGCCTAAACTGGTTACCCAAGCGCTTGAAACCCTCAAACAGCATGCCGACGTCAATGTACTCTTTTTAGATGCGTCCCAGAATGCTTTGATCAAACGCTATAGCGAAACTCGCCGTATCCACCCGTTATCACTCAATAGTGAGCAGCAGCTGACGCTCGAACAAGCGATAGAAAAAGAGAAATCGCTACTACTAGGATTAAAGTCTCAGGCGGATCTCATCATCGACAGCACCGACCAATCACTGCATGATTTAAGTGAAATGGTCAGACGACGAATTGAAGGGCGTGAAACCAAACAGCTGGTGATGATCTTTGAGTCTTTTGGTTTTAAATACGGCATGCCGAGTAATGCAGACTATGTATTTGATGTACGCTTCCTTCCCAACCCTCATTGGGACCCGAACCTACGACCACTCACCGGACTCGATGCTCCAATTAAAAGCTTTTTACAATCTCATCAGGAAGTTGGTGAACTAAAACAGCAAATTCAAACCTTCATCGAAAACTGGTTACCCCTGCTTGAGAAAAATAATCGTAGCTACTTAACCGTCGCAATAGGTTGTACGGGAGGCAAGCACCGCAGTGTTTATATTGCTCAGCAACTGGGAGAATACTTTGACGGGCAAGGACACCAAGTGCAGATCCGTCACGCCAGCCTAGAAAAGAACCACAAAAAATAGAGTTAGGAGCCCTTATGGCGCAATGCAGTAAAACCGTTCTGATTCAAAACCGATTGGGCTTACATGCCCGAGCTGCGGTGAAACTGGTCGAGCTTGCGCAAAGCTTTGAAGCAGAGATCACCGTCAGCAACGAAGAAAAACAAGCAGGAGCTGACAGCGTCATGGGACTGCTGATGTTAGAGTCTTCACAAGGGCAACACGTCACCATTAGCGCCGAAGGCCCGCAAGCAGACGAAGCACTCACCGCAGTTTGTGAGCTTATTGAACATCGCTTCGACGAAGAAGAATAAATTCGTCACATCAAAAGGTTATCTTAAAACAATGCCAGCAAACATCGCTGGTATTGTTGTAGAATTAGGATACTATTCAATAAATTTTTCAATACTCTAGGGGGAGATCATGGCTGAGCAGTTGGACATAGACCAAACTCATCAAACCCTACAAGAAGTCAGTGATGCGCTCGATAGCGGCCGTTTCGTTCATGTTCGCCGCATGTTACAAGATCTTGAGCCAGAAGATATCGCCCACCTACTTGAGGCTTCGCCTCGTAAAAGCCGTGATGTATTGTGGCAACTCACCGATCCTGAAGATTACGGTGAAATCCTCGACGAACTGTCCGAGGATGTAAAAGATAACCTAGTCGCCAAGATGGGCGCAGAAAAGCTTGCAGAAGCCACTGAAGGTCTTGAGACCGATGATATGGCCTACGTACTGCGTAGTTTGCCTGAAGATCTTTCTCAACAAGTACTTTCACAGATGGACATCGCCGACCGTCAACGGGTTGAGACTGCTCTATCGTACCAAGAAGATACCGCCGGCAGCTTGATGAATACCGACGTAATCACTATCCGTAGTGATGTCGATGTCGATGTGGTGTTACGCTACTTGCGCATGAAAGGTGAACTGCCAGAAGCGACAGATGCTCTATACGTGGTCAATGAAGAAAGCCAACTCCAAGGCTATTTACACCTAACCACCCTGCTTACTTCTCAACCTGATGTGGCGATTAAAGACATCATGGAAGACCCTGACGAAGCGATCAGCGTCAACACCAATGATAGTGACGTCGCTAGCCTGTTTGAGCGTCGTAACTGGGTCTCAGCCCCTGTCGTGGATGAAGAAAACCGCCTCGTTGGTCGAATTACCATCGATGACGTAGTTGACGTTATTCGAGAAGATGCCGAACACTCAATGATGAGTATGGCGGGCTTGGATGACGAAGAAGATACCTTTGCTCCAGTGCTAAAATCGGCTCGAAAGCGCAGTATTTGGCTCGGTGCTAACGTGCTTGCCGCACTCGCTGCAGCTTCCGTTTCCAACATGTTTGAAGCGACACTTGAGCAAATGGCAGCGATTGCCGTCCTTATGACTATCGTACCTTCAATGGGTGGCGTTGCAGGCAACCAAACCGTTGCCTTGGTGATCCGTGGCTTAGCCCTTGGTCACATCGGTGACAGTAACCAACGAGAATTGCTCCTCAAAGAAGCGGCGATCGGGTTTCTCAACGGCATGCTGTGGGCGCTGATCATCGGCGGTATCGTTGTAGTGTGGAAAGACAATTGGATGCTAGGTGGCATCATTTCAGCGGCTATGATGACTAACTTATTTGTTGCCGGCGTTGCAGGGGTATCTATCCCTATCCTACTAAAACGCATGAACATTGACCCGGCACTGGCTGGCGGCATGGCGCTGACAACCGTCACGGATGTGGTAGGTTTGATGGTGTTCTTAGGGCTGGCGACGATTGCACTAGGATAAAGACGGGAAGCGGGAAGCGGGAAGCGGGAAGCGGGAAGCGGGAAGCGGGAAGCGGGAAGCGGGAAGCGGGAAGCGGGAAGCGGGAAGCGGGAAAGCTTCTCACATCAAGTTTTAGATTATTAGTCTAAATGCTTTTTTAGCTCTTGGCTCTACCCTTTCCCGTTAGCGACCAGCGTCCGTTTACCCTTTCCCCGAAAAAACAAAGCCACTGAACTTTCATCCAGTGGCTCAACCATCAATAGCTTTGTTTTTCCAATTGCTTTGTTTTTCTTATTCCCCAGCAACCTTCATCGACTCAATCAAAATCGAGCCTGTCTGGATCTGTGAACGGGTTTCAACATCACTGCCTACGGCAACGATCTGGTTAAACATATCTTTCAGGTTACCAGCAATGGTTACTTCCGATACTGGGAACTTAATCTCACCATTCTCAACCCAGAAGCCCGCAGCGCCGCGTGAGTAGTCACCGGTGACAGTATTCACGCCCTGCCCCATCAGCTCTGTGACTAGCAGACCAGTGCCCATGGTTTTTAGCATGCCATCAAAATCTTGACCGGTACTTTCAACAAACCAGTTGTGGATGCCACCAGCGTGACCTGTTGGCGTCATCTTCATTTTGCGCGCCGCATAGCTGGTCAGTAGATAAGTGGAAAGCACACCATCGGTAATGATTTGGCAATCTTTCGTCTCAACGCCTTCGTT
This sequence comes from Vibrio sp. SCSIO 43136, assembly GCF_023716565.1. Taxonomy (NCBI): domain Bacteria; kingdom Pseudomonadati; phylum Pseudomonadota; class Gammaproteobacteria; order Vibrionales; family Vibrionaceae; genus Vibrio; species Vibrio sp. SCSIO 43136. The sequence goes on from NZ_CP071848.1 coordinate 2,794,989, forward strand.
ATCAAACGGGCTAGATGCTAGGCCACGCAATAAATGAGGGCGCTCTTGAATATTGAACCAAGAAGGAAGAATCTGCTCACCCAATTTATCAAGTAAGAACGAAGACTTACGGTAAAGATTACCACCACTGATCGCCATCACTAAGTGACCAATCAATCCAGTTGCGACATCAGCTACAAACATCACAGGGACTTGCGCTGTTGAGATACGTGCCGCATCAAGTCGATCTGCAGTTTTCTTCGCCGCCATCAAACCGACTTTTTCTGGTGTCCAAAGATCTTGAGCTCGACGAGCAACTGTGTAGCTGTAATCACGCTCCATGCCACCATCTTCACCTTCACCAATCACACAACAACTTATGCTATGACGACTAGAAGGGAAGCTTGCGATAAGACCGTGAGAGTTACCGTATACCTTAACGCCATAATGGCTGTCGTAGCTCGCACCATCACTTTGTTTGATTTTATCGCTGTAGTTCAGTGCTGCATGCTCAGCTGCGATAGCAATTTCAGCGGCGCGATCTGGCTCTGGCTCGTCAGGGTGGAACAGATCCAAGTCTGGGATCTCTTTGACCATCAACTCTTTTGGAGCAGGACCTGCAAACGGATCTTCCGAGGTATAATTAGCAATATCGAGCGCCGCTAACACGGTCTGGCGAATCGCATTCTCGCTTAAGTCCGAAGTTGATGCACTGCCTTTGCGTTGACCACGATAAACAGTGATCCCCAGTGCGCCATCGCTATTAAATTCAACGTTTTCTACTTCTTCCATACGAGTTGAAACGCTGATACCCGTGCTCTTGGTGATGGCGACTTCTGCCGCATCTGCCGTTCCCGTTGCGAGCTCAAGTGCCTTAGCAACCACACTTTCCAGCTCTTTACGCTGATTGGCAATCTGCTGTTTTACGTCCATAGTTCGGTCTTCGTTCTCAGTCATTTTTTCACTAATATTTCACTAGGATAACAAGGTTTTCGCCATCACCCCATAATTCTTGCTAAAATAGCCGATAATCTGAGTGACAGAACCAAACAGGCAAGCAACCAATGGCACGTAAAAACCAAAAAGCTCCTTGGGAAGAGGAAGAAGAAATCATTTGGGTAAGTAAGACCGAAATGAAGAATGACATGGAAGATCTACAGAAACTGGGTGAACAGCTAGTAGAACTTAAACCTTCTGCGTTAGACAAATTCCCGCTTGATGATGACATGCGTGCGGCTATTGCCGATGCGCAACGCTTTAAAAACGAAGCTAAGCGTCGTCAACTGCAATATATTGGCAAACTCATGCGCACCCGCGATCCAGAGCCAATCCAAGCGGCACTAGATAAAGTCCGCAACAAGCACTCGCAAGCGACCGCTGAGCTACACAAGCTAGAGCAACTGCGTGATCGTGTTGTCGCTGAAGGTGATGCAGCGATTGCAGACGTCTTGGAGCGCTTCCCACAAGCTGATCGCCAACGTCTACGCCAACTGGCCCGCCAAGCGAAAAAAGAGCAAGGCAGCAACAAACCACCAAAAGCATTTCGTGAAATCTTTCAAGTACTGAAAGAGCTACATGAAGAGGCTGATGTTTAAGGGTTTAAGGGTTTAAGGGTTTAGCATGCTGAATTTGTTGGCATTAGTTTCAACCTTTCGCTACCCAGCTCTTCCCTTCAGCCCTTAGCGATAGCGTACCCTTACCCCCTTTAACCAAAAAAGCTGCCCAAGGCAGCTTTTTTATCGTTTATTCCGTCCCACCAACAGTAATACTGTCTAGCTTCAACGTTGGCTGTCCGACGCCGACAGGTACGCTTTGTCCTGCTTTGCCACACACACCTACCCCTCGGTCAATGCCAAGGTCATTACCTACCATAGAGACCTGCTGCATCGCTTCGATACCTGAACCGACTAGAGTCGCCCCTTTTACTGGACGAGTGATCTTGCCATCTTCGATGAGGTACGCTTCTGAGGTGGAGAATACGAACTTGCCTGAAGTGATATCTACCTGACCACCACCAAAGTTCGGTGCATAGATGCCTTTCTTCACTGTTGAGATGATCTCTTCTTGGCTATGCTCACCTGGAAGCATGTAAGTATTGGTCATGCGAGGCATTGGCAAATGAGCATAGGACTCACGACGACCATTACCCGTAGGTGCAACGCCCATCAAAGAGGCGTTATGTTTATCTTGCATGTAGCCTTTCAGCACACCGTTTTCGATCAAAGTGTTGTAGCTACCTTCTACACCCTCATCATCAATATTTAGCGAGCCACGCAAGTCTTTCAGCGTCCCATCATCAACGATAGTACACAGCGGAGAAGTCACCTGTTCGCCTATTTTACCGCTAAACACTGACGAACCTTTACGGTTAAAGTCCCCTTCCAAACCATGACCGACCGCTTCGTGAAGCAGTACACCCGGCCAACCAGAGCCGAGTACAACAGGCATAGCACCTGCTGGAGCCGCTTCTGCATCTAAGTTCACCAACGCCATACGAATCGCTTCATCGGCCATGTGGAACGCACGTTGCTGACCATCTTCACTACCAAGGAAGAAATCATAACCATAACGACCGCCGCCACCTGCGCTGCCGCGCTCTCGACGCTCGCCACGCTTGGCAAGAACACTGATGGATAGGCGAACCAGCGGACGAACATCGCCAGCGTAAGTACCATCGGTCGCAGCCACCAGCATCTGCTCGTAAACGCCGCTTAGGCTAACTGATACTTCTTCAATCAAAGGTTCTTTGGTTCGAATGTACGCATCAAGCGATTGTAAAAGCTCGATTTTTTGCTGTTTCTCTAAGCTTTCAAGCGGATTCACTGACTGATAAATGTTTTGGTTGCTGGTGCGAGCAAAGGCTTTTACTTGGCCGCTTTGTCCTTGGCGAGCAATACCACGTGCTGCGACCGCACTTTGCTTAAGGCTAAGGGTGTCAATTTGGTCTGAATAAGCAAAACCTGTTTTCTCACCACTAATGGCACGCACACCGACACCGCGGTCGATGTTGAACGAACCATCTTTAATGATGGAGTCTTCCAAAACCAATGACTCGTGCCAACTAGACTGGAAGTACAAATCAGCGTAATCCACATCACGGGTTACAATCGTGCCTAATACTTCGTTTAAGTCTTTGTCGGTAAGGCCAGAGCGGCCCAACAGCTCTTGTTCTACTTGATTAATCGTCATTGATTTTGCTCTTTATTTTAGTGCGCTGCCAAAACGTGCGTGGTTTTGTAGCGGCATTTTTTGTCTGACTTTAGATACCTGCGAGAGGTCAATATCGACCCAATCACTATTAAGTTCACCACCTAGGTCTAGTGTGACCTCCCCCCAAGGAGATATCACCATCGAATGGCCCCAGGTTTCTCGTCCACAAGAATGTATCCCCGTTTGGCCGATAGCCACCACCCAAGATTGGGTTTCAATGGCTCTTGCTTGCAGCAATACTTGCCAATGGGCTTGGCCTGTGACCTTTGTAAACGCAGCCGGGATAATTATCAGGTTCGCCCCTTGCCTAGCAAGGTTTTGATATAGCTCAGGAAATCTAAGGTCGTAACAGATACTTAGCCCTAGTGTAGCAAAAGGCGTGTCTAACAGCGATGTGTCATTCCCCGCAACAAAGCTATCTGACTCACGATATCGCCCTTGATTATCACTGACATCCACATCAAATAAGTGCAATTTCGCATAATCGGCGACTAAGTCACCCTTATCATTCCACACCAAACTCGAGGTGGAAACGCCTTGTGGCTGCTGGATGGGGAAGCTCCCTAAATGCAGATAACAGCCGAGCGTCTTAGCGAGCTCAGAGAAATAGGATTGCACTTTCCCTTGGTTTATCGGCTCTGCGTGATGCCAATATTTCACTCTGTCAGCATACAGAACGGCATTTTCAGGTGTGCATATCAAGTCACATCCCTTAGCCGCAAGCTGCTGTGCTTGCTCGGCGATAAACGCCAAATTCTCATCAGCATCGGCGCTGGATGTCATTTGGATAAGCCCAATCCTTGGCATAGTGCTCTCCTTATTTTTGTTCCTGTTCAGGGACCTGATACTTTCCTTTGCTTCGTGACAACTCGGTCACTTGAGGGTTTTCCAACGGCCCTTTCACTTGGTAACGCACCTGAGTAATCACATCGATCACTGGAGACAATACTGTTGTCACCGCAAACACATAAATGGCGGTCTGTGGTGCGACAGCAAACGCCGATAGAATCGGGATCCCTGAGGTCAAATCCGGAGTAAACTCCACTTCAGCATCAACTTGACGTGTATTCAGGTCAGCAAGCCCTCGGATCAACATATTGCCGGCGACAGCATCCATTTCAATGTCATTGGTCACTACTACACCGCCACTCACGGTCGCCGTGCCTGAGATCTTGTTAAACGCCATGCCTTTATCAAATACGCCAGTGAAATCGAGCTGCATTTTGCGAATGATGGAATCAAGGCTAAACAGTCCCAACAGGCGCGCCGCACCACTCACATCGGAAATCACCCCTGGCCCAAGCTCAGATTTCATAGAACCGTTTAATGTATCGACCTGTGGGTTCCACGGGGAGCCTTGCCAGTTCATGCTAGAACTCATATCAAATGGCGCTTGCTGCACACCAGAGCTAATACCAAAGCGCTCCATCAGGTCACTGTTGTTATCACCCGACATCTGGAACTCAAAGTGAGACTCACTTGTGTCACCATCGAGTCGCCACCAGCCACTGCCATCAAACTTGTTGCTACCACTGCGAAGTGATACTTGTCGCCATTCGAGTTTGTCGTCACTGCGCTGAAAATCAACATTCACCTTACCCACCTTATAGCCTTGGAACCAAAAATCATGGATGGCCAAAGTTAGGTTCGGTAATGCTTGATGAAGGCTCTTATCGAGATCGGATATTTTTTCCGCAACAGTCTCATCAACCTCATTTACTGCCGCTTCAATCGGGTTGAGCGATACTTGCTCATCTTCCAATGCGGGTACATAGATTTGCAGGCGATCAAACACCACCGATAAGTCATAGGGGGCTAGATAAGTCGCTTCACCTTTTGCTTCCGCACTGTTGAGTGACAACCGCCAGCCAAGATTCTTTTTACGCGCTTGGAACTCAACGTCGTGCCACTCTAACCCAGCAATGGTGAGTTGTGGCGTTGATAAATCAATGCGTGTTGGTAGAGGAAGTGCAGGTACATCAAGCTCTTGAGTCGTGCTGCTATCACTGCCTTTCGGTGTGACGAATAGCGCTATCCAATCGTCAAGATTGAAAGCTCGATGTCGAATAGTAGCACTATGCCCGACTATCGGCGGCAAACGAAACGCACCTTTGCCAACAATCAAATTGGTAGCAACTAACTCCGGCATCTCGGTTTGCAAATCGATTTCTGCTTGATACTTTACATCTGGTAGTTGCAGGCGTGCAGAGACCATTTCTTGATTACCTGAGGCTTGCAAGCTGGCTTTACCTTTTGCGCCCAAAGCCTTTTTCAATGGGCTTGGGTAGTGACTTTCGACTTGAGCAATATCCGCATTCACATCAATTTGGTAGCTAAACCCGACATCAGTAAGCTGGAGGTCAATCCCCATGTTCCAAGGCGCATGACCATCCAAACGCGTTAACCAACTTTCCCCAACATAAGGTGACAAAGGCTTCACTTGCCAATCACCAGACGTATCGATATTCACGGCATAATTGCCATCTTGGGTTTCGCCTTTAAATGACAAGTCAACAGGCTGATCAAGCAAATGTGCACTGAGTTTGCTTGCACTCACCACATCATCATCAAATTCGATACGACCTGAGGCTTGCTCGAGTTTAATCGGCGGTGTTTGCACATGAACTTGGTTATTGTTCAAATCTGCCCAGCCCCAAGCTCGTGAATCTTTACCACTAAACGGAATAAATAGCTGGAACTCAGATTCTACATTGCCGTGAACTTCTACTGCGGTTAGTGCGGCCCCCACAGAATCAATCAAAGGTGTCGCCATCATGTAATCACGTACAGCGGTACCTTCGGCGGCCGCTTTTGCTTCAATTTCTATGTGTCCATCTGGCCCCAAGAAAGGAATGCGTCCTGTGATCCGTTTGGCTTTAACGTCAACGAGCTGAGCACTGCGTGAATCCAAATACATAGCTGCATTTTCAAACAACAAATCCAGTTGCAGCTCGGTAATGGTTGGCCAAGAAGTATCGAAGCTAAACCGGCTATTTTTAAGCGGAACGTCGGCTTGGAAAATACCGTTATGTTGATCGTATGGGAAATTCCCAAGCTCACCAAACCACAGCAATTTTGCTGTATCGACTTGGCCTCCTTGAATCGCAGTCGATAGATAGTCCGTCAACCCCTGCCCCAGTGCCAACGTCGGTAAGTATCGCCAAGTTTCTGCTGCGTTAAACAGGTCCGCCTCAGCGTAAAAGGACAAAAATGGCGAGCGTTCTTTCGGAAAGTCGAGCTTGAATGCGCCGATAACTTGCAAATCAGGTGTCGCCGCCGTCACCTTAGGTGACCATATAGACCAGGAAGACTCTTCAAACTCAAACACTAAGTCAGTATGACCCTGTTTAATATTGAGCGGTGCTTGGAAGACCTCGCCGTATGGCAAGACATCATCCACCAAATCTGCTTGTACCCTTAGCTGCCCCGCATCCCCAGATATCTGAGCACTCAGCTTGTGTACTTCTGGCAGTAGGTACCACTGTTGCATCTCCCCTTGAGAAAGCTGCGCAGAATATTTTAGGTCAGAAAAATCTCGGGTGGCGGAAGCGCGTATATCTTCCACCTGACCACCGATTTCTACCTCTTGCAACCAGCGAGCGAGCCCGTCTATCTGTGGCACGACTCGAGTGATCGGCACAATAGTAGATATATCGAGTTGTGAGACATTGAGTGTCCACTGCTCAGGTTGCCAGTTAAATACCCAGTCAAGGGTTGGCCAAGGCGTATCATCGGTACGCAGTTGGAAGTTGTGAGCGTTTATCTGCCAGCCTTGGTCTGCGAGCTCTAGCAGCACGCTACCTCGCTCCAAGGTAAGTAAGTGCTTATCTTCATTCTGCCAACCAAGCTCTGATGGCAATACTTCGATGAATGCATCTTCCGCTTTACCTTGCTTTAGAGTAACCCAAGAGCGAAAACTCAGTTGAGCATTGGTTATACCGGTTTGCTTTTGCACATCCGCAGGTAGCCACTGCTTAATTTGCAGATTATCCGCAGAAGCAAAGAAGTCGCCAGTCAGCTTGGTTAAATCAAACTCTTTATTGGTAAAAAAGGAGCCTTGGACCGCCAATCGATTGGTAGGGTCGTCAGAAGCACTGATCACCCCTTCACCTTGGTGGTGGTGTCCACTGTTACGCCATTTCAGGCGCTCAATATCGATGGCTTTCACCTCACCATTAAAGGTTTGGTAAGTCACTTTGGACTGTTTGAGTGAGAAATCCGCCAACTGATAGAGCAGCAGTTGTCTAACATCTTGCAATGGCTGAGCCTTAGTTGGCTCTGCGACTGTAGGTTTGTTATCGGCATTTTTTCGCCAACCTACATCGCTGATATCCAGCTCCAAGCCATTAATGTACAAGGTAGATACGGTTGGAGAGAGGTTGAAAATGCTCTGAAATAAGTCGAACTCAACTTCCACCGTCTGCAAAGAGATTTTAATTGGGTCTTGACCGGGAAATTGTGCATCCAGTCCATGCAGCGCCACAAATGGATGGGTGTTGCGCCAGTAACCACTTACATCTTCAATCTGAAAGGTCATGCCAGTGGTACTGTTAACCCACTGCTCTATCTCAGATTGGTATTGATTTAGCTTAGGTAAGGTAATGCGCAAAGCAGTAATGGCGACCGCAAGGGTCACCATTACTAATAAAACACACGCCATTATCGCTCGCAAAAAGCGAGTTTTCCATGAGGTCACACTGACTCCATTACATCATCACGACATCAAACTGTTCTTGCACATACAGTGGTTCAGGCTGAATCCTGACTTCCTTGCCTATAAAGACTTTGAGCTCCGCAAGTGCATGAGACTCATCCCCTTCTAAAGCATCGGCCACTGCAGGTGAAGCATAAACCACGAAGTTATCGGCATCGTACGCTCGGTTGACGCGCGTTACTTCACGCAAGACTTCGTAGCAAACCGATTCAACCGTCTTCACTTGACCACGCCCTTCACAGGTTGGACACTCAGAACAGAGTACATGTTCAATACTTTCTCGCGTTCTTTTACGAGTCATCTCAACTAGACCCAATTGAGTGAAGCCATTGATGTTGGTTTTGACTCGGTCGTTCGACAGTGCCATTTCGAGAGATGACAATACGCGTTTGCGATGCTCATCAGACAACATGTCGATGAAATCGATAATGATGATGCCACCTAGATTGCGCAGACGCAGTTGCCTTGCTATGGCTTGGGTTGCCTCCACGTTGGTATTGAAGATGGTTTCTTCTAGGTTACGACGCCCCACAAACGCACCTGTATTGATGTCGACGGTGGTCATAGCCTCGGTTTGGTCTATGATCAGATAACCGCCCGACTTCAGCTCAACTTTACGCTCCAGCGCACGTTGGATCTCGTTTTCGGTGTCATACATGTCGAAGATTGGCTTGTCGCCTTCATACAGCTCCAGTTTCTGCGTCAGCTCTGGAACAAACTCAGACGTAAACTCTAGGAGGTTTTCGTACACCAGACGAGAGTCGACTTGAATGCGATCCAACTCGGTGCCAACAAAATCACGAAGAATACGCTGCGCAAGGCCCACTTCGCCATATAGAGTTGAGCGAGTTTTATATTTGGCTCGACGCTCCATCACTTTTGACCACAAGCGTTTCAGGAATGCGGCGTCTTGAGCCAGCTCATTATCCTTAGCACCTTCTGCTGCGGTACGGATAATAAAGCCGCCATTTTCATCGCAATAATCTGCGACGACACGCTTTAATCGGTCGCGTTCAGATTCATTTTCAATGCGTTGTGATACACCAACATGGCTAGCACCAGGCATAAATACCAAATAGCGAGAAGGAAGAGTAATATCCGTGGTAAGACGTGCGCCTTTTGTACCGAGTGGGTCTTTCACCACTTGAACCACAATATCTTGACCTTGACGAACAAGCTCGGAAATATCACGAACTTGAAACTGTTTTTTTTCATTTTCCGCCACACATTCCGTGTGAGGAACGATGTCGGATGCGTGCAAAAATGCCGCTTTATCTAAACCAATATCGACAAAAGCCGCCTGCATGCCTGGCAGCACTCGACTCACTTTGCCTTTGTAAATATTGCCTACGATACCGCGCTTAGATTCACGCTCAATATGGACTTCCTGTAACGCACCGCCCACGATCATCGCCACCCGAGTTTCACTCGGAGTGACGTTTATTAACAACTCTGCACTCATGATGTGCCTCTATTATTCTTGGGAAAATTGTTGTAATAGTTGGTCGGTTTCCATGAGGGGCAGTCCCACCACAGCGTGGTAACTGCCTTCAATACGAGCGACAAAACGTCCGCCAATACCCTGAATGCCATACCCACCAGCTTTATCTTGAGGCTCTCCAGATTGCCAATAGCCAGTGATGTCCTGTTGAGAGAGGGCTCTAAACCAGACTTTCGTTTCTACCATGATGGTTTGAGCTTGTTGACCATTAACCACGCTCACCGCCGTCATTACTGAATGCTGCGCACCTGAGAGTTTTTGCATCATCAATTCAAAATGCGCCTCATCGAGAGGTTTTTCTAGCACTTCGCCTTGTGCAACGACAACAGTGTCTGAGCCAATCACAGTAACTAAGGGATCTTGGGCGAGTTCAAAACCTGCTTGGGCTTTTTGTAATGACAAGCGCTGTACATAATCGCTTGGAGATTCGCCTGTTTGACGAACCTCTTCGATATCTGGTGACAGCACTTCAAATGAATAGCCTAACTGTTCAAGCAGCTCTCTTCGTCTTGGGGAGCCTGAAGCCAATAATAACCAAGCCATTGCGATTGTCCTTAATTAGTTAGCGAATATGCCAAAGACGTCTCACTCGACGTAATAACAAGAACATCCACGGCCACAACACGCAGTTTACTACTGTCGCCCACAGCACCTGCGGATTAAACAGGACGTCTTGAGTCAGGTATTCGCCAAAGAATTCTAAAATCTCAGCAAGACCTGTCAGTAAGCCGATAATGATCGCTTGCTGCCACAGTGCCATATTGCGCAATACTAGAAAGTTTAGCGCAACCAAATAGACAACGATCGACATCATCATGCCTCGAACGCCAAGCGTCGAGCCGATAAGTAGATCCCAAAGCAAACCAAGCACTAATGCGGTACCCACATTGACTCGATGAGGTAAGGCTAATACCCAGTAAAAGACCACCAACACCAACCATGCGGGGCGGAAGGTTTCCAGCATCCCCGGCCAAGGGATCGCTTGAAATACCAGAGCGACCAGAAACGTCGCCCAAATGACTAAGCGGCCACGAAAGGCACTATTCGCCATCTAATGCTCCTTGACCAAATTGTGTTTTCGCAGCCTCTGTTGGCCATACCAACAGCAAATAACGGAGGCGATCAAAATCGACCACAGGCTCGGCTTTAATCGATGCGAACTCGCGGCGATCATCATTGACCACTTCTGAAACGTAAGCGACCGGATACCCTTCTGGATAGCGCCCCCCAAGACCTGAGGTCACCAAAAAGTCACCCTCAATAATATCGGTACTGGTTGGGATATGCTCAAGTTGGATGCGGTCAATACTGCCATTACCCGAAGCAATAATACGAATGTCGTTTCTTACTACTTGAACTGGGATCGAGCTAGTCACATCAGTGATGAGCAACACGCGACTGTTGTGAGCAGCAACAAAGGTTACCTGACCAACAATGCCTTTTTCATTAAGCACTGGCTGGCCCTCATAGACACCATCGATCATGCCTTTATCGATCACCACCTGATGACGATAAGGCGACGAGTCCACCGCCATTACCTCAGTCACTACCTTCTTTTCATCTCGAATAAAAGGCGAGCCAAGCAATTTTCTTAGGCGTTGGTTTTCTTCTCGATATTGATCAAGCAGCAAAGTATCACTCTTCAAACGCAGCACTTCACGCTTCAAGGCTTGATTCGAGGTTAATAGGGTTTCGCGGGTATTAAATCGCTCGTAAAAGCCATCGAACATGGTTCGAGGAAGGTTGGCAAGATATTGTACTGGCGCAACCAAGCTATTGAGGAAATAGCGGGCATTTGCAAACGTGTCTAAACGACTATCAGCCAGCATAAGACTGGCTGATAGTACCAAGGCGAAAAAGAGTCGCAGTTGTAGGGATGGTCCCCTACCAAATATTGGCTTCATCGCGCGCTAGCTGACCTTAGTCTTCTGAGAACAGATCGCCGCCGTGCATGTCGACCATTTCAAGGGCTTTACCGCCGCCACGAGCCACACAAGTTAGTGGTTCTTCAGCGACAACCACTGGGATACCCGTTTCTTCGGTAAGAAGGCGATCCAACTCTTTAAGTAGTGCGCCACCACCAGTGAGCACCATACCGTTTTCTGAAATATCAGATGCCAGCTCTGGTGGACATTGCTCTAGTGCAACCATCACAGCAGAAACGATACCTGTTAGCGGCTCTTGCAGCGCTTCTAGGATTTCGTTTGAGTTTAGGGTAAAGCTGCGTGGCACACCTTCCGCTAGGTTGCGGCCGCGCACTTCAATTTCAGTGACTTCGTCTGCTGGGTATGCAGAACCAATTTCGTGTTTGATCTTCTCAGCCGTTGCTTCACCGATCAAACTGCCGTAGTTACGACGAACGTAGTTAATGATCGCTTCATCAAAACGGTCACCACCGATACGCACTGAAGATGAGTAAACCACACCATTGAGTGAGATAACTGCAACTTCGGTAGTACCACCACCGATATCCACAACCATAGAACCCGTTGCTTCAGACACGCGAAGGCCAGCACCAATTGCTGCCGCCATTGGTTCGTCAATAAGGTAAACCTCACGAGCACCCGCACCCAGTGCCGATTCACGAATCGCACGACGCTCTACTTGAGTAGAACCACATGGCACACATACCAGCACGCGTGGGCTTGGCTTAAGTACGCTGTTATCGTGAACTTGCTTGATAAAGTGCTGAAGCATTTTTTCAGTCACGTAGAAATCTGCGATAACGCCATCTTTCATTGGACGAATTGCCGAGATGTTACCTGGCGTACGGCCAAGCATCTGCTTCGCTTCATGACCTACGGCTGCGACACTTTTCGCAGAACCCGCACGGTCTTGACGGATAGCAACTACTGAAGGTTCGTCAAGAACAATCCCTTGACCTTTGACATAAATAAGAGTGTTGGCTGTACCTAAATCGATTGATAGGTCGTTTGAAAACATGCCACGAAGTTTTTTAAACATATTCTTCGTTCATCCTGCGAGCATTAGAAGAGATAAAATTGCACTAAATGTACCAATGCCTTGCGCTCGCAGCAAGGCATTGAGAGTTAAACATGGACTGAATCTCGCTTTTTCTTACAGATTCTTGTCTAAAGCATAAAATCTTAAGGTTTTGTTAAGCTTTATCGTCCCGTCATGCGGGCTTCTCCGCGGAATATGACTCTGTCATTGCCACGATGGGTACCGAAGGTGACGACAGCGGATGGGATTTCGTCGCCTTGATTGCGCCAGTTAAAGTTCAACCATGGCTGAACCTTAGCGCCAACTTTACAATGGGTGCTTTCGCTCAATCCATTTGGTATCGCATTATCACTACGTAACCAAAGCCTTACCTGCTCTCGTTCAGAGCTCGACTGAACAGCAAGCAGTGCTTCCGCACTGTCTTTAGGTAAACCACCAGAAACCGTGCGGGTCGAGTTCTGGGTGGTTAAACTGGCCGAAGATGCCAAATCAGGCCAAACCCCTTGCACACAGTAGGCTTCGCCGTAAAACTCACTACCACTATCCTCCGTATTGGTGGTGAATTCAGTACCATTCCAATATTCCGCTTGAAGTGGCACGGTGATCGACTGACTAGTATTTCCACCGACATCGGTAAGGCTTAAGCGACCATAGCGTGCGGTTAACGCCGTCGGGAACTTTTGTCCCTGATGAACTGTAGAGTCAACACTTAACCACTTGGTAGGATCTGCCATACCGGAACTAAACTTCAACCCGATCATCAAATTACCCGCACCAAAAGGGCCATCTACCTCCGTCACTTTTTGCGGTGAGGTCTGGGTAACACTGCGCAGATAAGTAAAGTCCTGGGTATAGGCTTGATTATTTGCTCCCGTCCAGTTTGCAGACGTCCAAGTTGCTAGCATCCGTGAATCGAGGTCTTTTGTTCCTGTATTGTCAGCAGCAAAAGGCTTCAAACCCAGTTTATTAAAGCCCTCTAAAAAGCCTGAATAGTTGAGTGTTGGTGTTCCTGCTACGCCTTCTTCATCGGGCTTAGCTTGAGCCTGTGCGACAAAATCAACACTTATTGGCTGATCTAAATAAGCAAAGTTATCGTGCCCAGCCGCATAGTTCCAATCATTGCTTACAATCTGAATTTGGTAAGGATAAAAACGACCTATCTCTCTTTCACCTATCAGCTTACTGTTTACCCCAAGTACGTTGGCATGGATAGTGTTGTAAACACTACTGCCGACCAATTGCGCCACAAAATTAAAGCTACCCACCTCACTGACTGATAAGCCTGCATAACTTAGACTGCCAGAAACTCCTCCACCAACCGTATTTGAAGTTGTCCCTGTAAGAGCATCGCCAGTCACACCGTTTGAAGGTGTGGCAATCGTATGGGAGATATCAACGGTGGCTGCCCAAGCGTCTTGATGGGTAAAATTGCTTGTCACTGGATAACCACAGTAGCCTTCACTCACCGTAGGAGAGCGGTCTTTGTCGTAAGCAATAGGCTTCACTTCAACAGTAAATAGCTCTTTTGCCGCCTTAAAACCACTGCCCGAGGTTGCATTCCCAGACCAAGAGTTACCATTTGGTGAACAGAGAGCCAACTTCCAAGGGCTTGCCATAATGTCAAACGTGCCTCTCAGTTTGCCTGCACCATCAATTGGACACCCTGCTATGCCTTCACAGGAGAAATCACTATCTTCCAACACTACGGTGAACTCACCGGATTCAGATAACGTCAATGGCACATCCTTAGCTTCACCAGCACTAAAGCTTGGAGTAAAGTCTAAGGAACCGTTATTGCCCCCAGCAGTCGATAAAGGCTTCACCACAGAAAAAGAAACATTTGGAGTATTACTGTAATTGGAAACCACCCTCGAAGACCCATCGTTACACGCCAGCACTTTGATACTGTTCTTTGTACTCATTCCAGAAATAGCGTAGACATCTGGGGCGTCAAACTTAAACGGTACAAAGACGATATCTGAGTTGTCATTTTCTGTATCACCACTCCAAGTGGTTTCAATTTGGTAGCTATTTGCCGTACCACTAGAAGAAATCTGCAACTTTTTATAGCCATTAACTAGTTGCGCTGTGTACTCGGCGTTCGCAGTGCAAGTCCCACTGTCACACCATTGACCTCCACTACCGACTCGTTTCACCGTAAAGCTACTGTTTTCAGTCACCACTCGGTTTCCGTCACTATCCACGACCTCAAACTCGATGTCAGCTTGCTCACAGGTGAGGTTGAGAGTATCGAGTATTTTTACTTTCAGCTTCTTAGTGGTTACCGGAGGCATTTCACAGCTATAGTTAGGCTTAGCGATGGTCGTTGCATTATGGATTTCAAGCTTATGTGCCGTAACACTACCGTTAATCTCTAGGGGATTTCTAAAGCTAACTTCTTTACCCAGAATAAAACCGTTGAACACTTCATTGTTGGTACTATTAATAGCAATCGTCGCCAATGGACCATATATAATTGGATCGATCGCCCCGTGCATGTAACGGAATTCTATCGGGTTATTGAAGGCCATCGAACTAACAACATTGATCCTAGTCTTAGGCTCAAATGACATTGCTAATCCGGTATTCGACATCGTCAAAGATCCAATTCTTACCGTACTATTGGCTTTAAAGTATAGATTTACATTGGTCTCCGCATAGACAGACTCAATTGCAATACCTGAGTTGAATTTAACGATTATCTCACTGCGATTACCACGAGAGCGCACATCCAAAGCCTTAAGAGAGCTCATCATAGTCAGCTCTACCGTACCATCTGCGTTTTCTTGGTAACTACATACACTGGAGCCTAAACCACAAACATCACCGTAAAAATTCTCAGTCGTGCTATCGGTTATGGAGACCGATTTATTGCTTGGAAATACCTCTGATAGCAACTCAGGTTCTTTAATCTTTCGCTGTGAAAGTAACCCATCAGCATCACCAGTATCACACCCTGTTGGCGAACAAATTGGGTTTGCATATATTTGCCAAGGGTCTGGATGAGTATCATAACCGACTCTTAGCAGGTCAAGATTTGGCCACTGACTATGGTTATCAATCGTGTATCTAGCACGATATTCATCCGACCAACCCGTGATTCTAGGAGAGCTATTGCGGATATTGAAAGCACTTAGATTGGTGTCTGAATATTTCTGCTCAGAAGTAATATTCCAGCTTTGTGTTGGTTCAGGAAAATATCGACAGATCAAATCCTTATCGATCTCAGTATCAAAATAATCAAAGGCAACGTATCCCACTTTTTCACTAGTATGTGGTCGCTTTTGCGCATTTTCATCAACAACAAAGCTCACTTTACTCTCGCCCAACTGACAACGGCGTAACCAACCACCATCACTACCTTTGCGCTGCTGCTTGTTGGCAACAATACCACCATAATTGTGCTCAAGAGCTTTAAGCGCCGCACAAGCATCCGTCAAAGGAGTTTTAGAGCCGCCTGTTCTTTTGGTACTAAAATCAGCAGCGAATTGAAATTTTCGCCCATCGAGCTCGGCGGTTAGCGGGGGAGCAGCTAAATACGCTACCTGCTCATTAACATAGTCTTGCTCGTCATCGTCGTCATCATCTTTGTACCGAATGCTTAAGTGGCTACGTTCTAACGCCAGGTCAAACTCATCTTCCTCTATATCGTCTACAGCTGTCGTAAACCACACATCATCATTGTTTTGAGTTTGGATTTCAGTCAGTACAACAGGCTCTAAGTCATCGTCATACTCGTGTGCAAACTCTACCTCTTCCCAACTGTCGTCATCATTGTCTCCTTTAGCAACAGCAGTTTTGATGTTCTTAGTGCCAGCTTGGATAACGACAGATTCACCAGAGTCACTGTCAGTAACAACCGCTTTGCCCGGTTCCATAGCAAAGTAGCTAACTTCCGTCATTCCATACTTGGTATAGGTATCAGGTACTGAGAACTGCTGCTCAAAAGTGGCACCCGTGGTAGATACGGAGCTCAATCGGAGCGTTGATGGACGATCAGCATCTGGGCTTGATGTGTTAACCGTTGGCATCAAAAACACTAGTGGGGTACGGTCAAAGACGGCATTAAATGTAATTTGGCAAACGCCTCCCGCATCCAAACCTGAGCATTTGGCGACACCAAAATCAAACTTTGACGTTGGCAGGGGAGGATCAGGCTCATCAGGTTTCGGTATCACGCCATTTATTTTGGCGTATGAGTCCAGTTTGAGGAAGTGTGCCGTAACCGTTCCGTTAATGGTGGTGTAATTTCCCGGAGTACTGCCTTTTATCTGCGCATCTTTCTTGGAAAGAATGTGTGCATTAATCGTTTTGGCATCATTAATCGTCGTATCACCGTTGACGACGATTACAAATGAATCATTAGTGCTATTGGTTACGTTATTGGTAATCTTACCTTTGTCGATCGTAAGTTTAGGCACATAAAGTGTTGATGGGGCAGTCACTTCTAGCTTGTCGCTAGACTCGAGTTTCAACTCAGATGATGAGTAAAATATCCCACCGTCCAAGATATACTTATTCCCTCGACTTTTTACCAGCTCTTTAGCCCCCTCGGGATGGGTGAAATTAGGTTCCTCACCCAAAATGTATCCAGAGCTTGATTTACACGATGAAGAGCCACACGCAATGCTGGTATTCTTAACAATATTTTTGTAACCAATATTGTTACCCGTCGCATTCAGGACTTTCTGCTTACCTTCATCATTAAAGTCAACTTTGGAGCCATTATACTTCCAACTTTGAATCGCTGTCGTTGGCCGAACGTCATCAGGTAAAGGCCAATGTGTGGCGAAAACAGGGAAAGATAAAGCGAAAAGAAACAGAGCTATTGGCAACTTCATTGATCTATTCATTCTAACCCTCTCGCCCATACTTCTTGTTCTCGTTGTACTTCAAAATCTTGACTACCACAGACCGCTGTCGAGGTGATCTTAAAGAAAGTCAGATCACCAGAACCGATTTCATCACACGCTATCTCTAAGCGCTGACATTGCGGAATATCGGCAATGATTGACGCTGCAGCAGAGACAGCTTTGGCACTAAAATTACCAACACCATCAGAACAACGATCGCTTAAATCACTTATCGCACTATCCCCATTAAGCGGATATAAGGTGACAAGCCCCCACTCACTGCCTGAATTTGCGGCAAACCACGCTTGGGTGCCCAAGACTTCTCGGGTCAAGGTATCTTGATTCGACCATTCAAGCCGAGTCAGTGTTAGCCCTAGCATGCCCATCACGACGATGACAAATATCGACACAATCAACACACTGCCAGATTGATTTTTCTTAAGGGACATTGAGCACCTGCACTTCATGTTGGTAGTCACTTAGCTCATCTCCATTTCGAAATTGCAATTGCATGTGAATTAATCCACCTCGAATCAAAGAGGCGTTGTCATAACGAAATTGTCCACTTGCGATATTTTCACTCACTTTTGTTTTGCTGTTACTTGCTAAACAAGTCGCACCATCAACACCATTTCTGCACACGTACAAACTCTGAACATTGGCACTAGTATCTAGGCAATAATTAACTTTCTGAGCTGGCTGATAGATGTAATGCCGAGACCCAATCGAGTAGCTAGGGAAAGAATGGACGATGGTATACACCGAACCACTCACAGTAGCATCACTAGTGGGGACAGAGGCAGATGAAGAAGTTTCAAAGTCGCTGATAATACTCGGATTGATAACGATGCGAGCCGCTTGAGAAACCGCCGATAAATCAGCGTCACTATTTCCGAGCACAAAGCGAACTTGCTCTGCTGCGCCACTTACTGCCGCATCTACTCGATAAAAACCAGAATAGAGAATAGGGTGGAATGTTAAGCACTTGCCTGCCTCTGTCACTTCAAAGCTGTTCGGTACTGCATGGCGTACTTCCCGAGAGACTTTTTCGATGGCAAAACGTGCTTGGTTTTGCAGAGCTTGGCGCTTGGCAGAATCAGCGTAACCTTTTGTGCCCAATTCCAAAAAACCAGCTATCGCCAAGAACATCACAGAAACTACCGTAATGGTCACCACCATTTCGATAAGGGTAAAACCTGTCTTTTTCATCTAGTAGTTCCCCTTATAGGCAACAAAGGTGAACTCGCTATAGCGGCTGGCTGCCACTTTCATGGTGATTTTTTTAAATCGATTTGCGGGAGTGACCTCTGGTAGATGCTCGTGTTCCACCTCGACGATTATATGGAAGTTAGCATATTGCGCATCGATGTCGCCTATCGCATCAGCCAGTCTCCACTGAGGCGTCATCCCTTTGCACACACCAATGTCACTGGTATACCAACAACCAATGTAATCATCCACATCATCAAAATCTTGAACAGCACCTTCATCGGCTCCTAAGGGTTTATTGCATTCACGAGCTGGGGAACCTTCACCACAACGCACCATGCCACCATTAAAATCGCTATCATCATCATAAGCTCGTGACAATATCTCGGTCATAAAGCTTTGGGCCAGCGCAGATGCACGCACTTGATAATGGCTACTGGCTGAATTTTCAATGCGCGGATAAAGCGTCGTGACAAGCACTGACATGGAGATACCAAGCACGATAATCGCAATCACGCTCTCAATCAGGGTAAAGCCTTTGTTGTTAGAGGCAATCATTCACTAACCCCTCTTGATTGATGCAGATGTCTAGTGAATCAATCGCATTGCTTATTTGAAATTTGTAGCCCGTGCCATCGTTTGCACTGGTGCAACCAAGCACGTTTTCACAACTCGGTCGCCCTAGAAGATCGAAAGAGAGGGCCACGTTAGTCGGTGAAAAACTAAAGTCACTCTCTTCGATAAATACAAAGTTACTTTTGGGATTAGAATCAAGGCATGGACTATTTTTCGCAGACAAACAAGTGCCATCACTGCTGATCGCCAACACATACCGGTCAGGTACTTGCGCCCCTGGAAAATCAAGATCCAAATTAGACTGCATCCGGCCCAATTGAATCTGACGAATGATGGAAATCGCCTGTTCACGTGCCGCATAAACGGAAAAGTGACTCTTACCCGTAAAACGAGAAGCAGCATAGACCGACATGATCGCCACCAAAAGGATAACGACCATTAACTCAACAAGAGTAAAACCTGCAAATTTGCTATTGCGAGAAAGCATGAAGATAACCAAAGATAGTACCCATAACCTCTTCTAGTATATAAGATTTAATGGATAAATACTGAAGGCAATCCGATGTTACATATAAAAAAAGAGCCTCAAAAAGAGGCTCTTTTTACTCAGTTACACCCTGACACTTTGTAATTTGGTTCAGCTCCAGATGCCTTAGGCTCTTCATAGCCAACAAAACACGAGGTTGCAAAGCCATCTTCCGGAACCTGGTCCTTAAATGTAAAACCAATATAGTAGTCATAGCCCGTGATTGATTCAGCTAAAGACACCTGAGCCCATTCGTTCTCAAAATCGAGCTGCAATGCATCTTTTAGTGAGTCAACCCGAGGATAGCCATAAGCGGTATTAATTTTATCCCCTGACACAGAAATTACGGCTGCCGAGTTTTCTCGGTCAAGCGTTTCTATCCCGTCAATAACAGCTTTACCATATACAATACTAGCAGCACCCGTAACGGCTCCTTTCAAACCTTCCAATGCTGCATTTCGAGCATCATTTTGAAGGTTCAAAAAACGGGGAGCCGCTGTCACCGCCAAAATTCCTAAAATGACGATTACAACTACTAGCTCAATGAGAGTGAAACCATTTTTACGCATAATAATTTAACTATTGATTTAGTTACTAATACATGCGGTATCAGACACTGTCGCTGTAGCAACAGCGCTTGACGTAGCAGCTGTATACGTTACGTAGCAGCCATTTGGAACCGCAGCAGAGTTTGCACTATCTTTGTAATCAAGGAATGTAAGAAGAACAACATCGCCAGCATTAGCACCACCAGTACCATCTACAACAGCCCAGTCGTTACTAAATCCTTCAATAGTTTTTACAATACCATTTGCATCTGCTGTCGGATAACCATAAACGGCAGTTACCGTATCGCTGCCAGCACTAATCGATGTTGCTGAAGAAACAGCTTCTTTACCTGAGATTGCCGCTTTACCATATACGATACCAGCCCCACCGTTTACTGCACCTTTCAAGCCATTAAGGGCTGCATTGCGCGCATCACCTTGCAGATTCAAAAACTTAGGTGCAGCCGTCACAGCCAAAATACCCAAGATCACAATAACTACCACTAGTTCGATCAGGGTAAAACCACTTTGCTTTTTCATATTACATCTCTCTTTTTACATATTAAAAACGCAAATACTGACAGGCAGTTATTGCAATTCTACGGTCACGCGACCAGTTTTAACTTCATAAATGAACTTGTGATCACTGCCTTCTTGCTGGACATAAGTACAAGTACTATTACTATTGTCCGCTTCGGCAGTGTATTTCAAATTTGTATCGGTACTCGTTACCAAACCAACCTTCGGTGGGTTTTGCAGTAGATTGTCCATCAAATCAACACAATCACTCGATGCGAGTGTGGTTGGCGCTGAGCCCGTATCCCCATCGGTGGTTTTCAGCGCAATCGGGTAGCCATCTCTGAAACCACTGTCGGTCCCGTCAGTATTAAATGAACGGGTCAACCAAAACTCAACACCATCGTATTCGATCCAGTGTTGTTTACTGTTACCTGTGCCAACGCCAGGGCGACCTTTCGCTTCCCACTGTGCGCGAGCAGATAATACCCCTGTTGCATATCCACCAGCAACACCTTCGATGCTGGCTTTTTTTGCTTCATCCGTCACGTTTAAAAATTTTGGTAGTGCTGCTGCTGCAAGCAAACCAAGAATGACTATTACAACCACCAATTCAACTAATGAAAAGCCTGACTGTTTTTTCATCGACATTACCTATAAAAATGAAAAACTCTGACGCATTAAGCGCAGTATTATATCGTATGCTTGCCAGCAAGCATACGCCATATGATGCAACTATGACTTATTTTCGACATCAATCGACAATTTTTTGTCAGTCAACTTTAGGTTGAGGTGGAACTTCCCTTCCAACTCATAGCTACATGCATAAAACTTGCCACTTTGTTTTAGCTCACTACTCACCTCGACAAAGAAGCCCGTACCGATATTGGGATAAAGTGTGCTAAGCCACCAATTACAATCAACTTTATTGCCATTAATCGGCATCACCCAACCGTTATGATCGTACTCTATTTTCCGGCCATTAACTTCAATCGACGCCGCCTGTTTATTGACTAACCAAATCTGACGATACTCTCTCGCTCGCTGATTGATTTGATTTAGAACAACCGTTGCCGCCGTGTTTTCAGCTTCTTGTTCCGCCTGATTCCAATAATAGCCAAGTACTGCCAACAGTATGGTTAACACACATAACCACACCATAAATTTAGCTCGTTTTTCCATACTTAGCCTTGTACCACGTCAAGCATGCTCCACATCGGCAAGAATATACCTAGAGCGAGCAACAACACCATGCCTGCAACAATAACCAATAAAATAGGCTCTATTCGAGCGGTCAGTGTTTTAAGATCATAGTCTACTTCACGATCGTAGAAGTCTGACACTTCTAATAAAAGTTCATCAATACGGCCGGTTTCTTCACCAACCGAGATCATTTGGATCACCAAAGGCGTGAAGATCTCACTTTGAATCGCCGTGGCCGATACGGTACTACCCGCCTCAATTGCAGACTTCATTTCGAGAATACGTAACTCTAAAAATCGGTTGCCCAGTGCTTCGCCCGAAAGTGCCAATGATTGGTTAAGAGGCACACCAGACTTTAACATCAAAGCAAAGGTACGTGAAAAGCGTGATAGCTGCGCTCGGTTGACAATATCGCCAACAATCGGGATGCGTAGTCTAAATTTATCCCACCGTTCTCTTCCATCCGCAGTACCAAGCCAAGCATTAAACGCAAATGCAGCACCGACAAAAGCCGCCAACATCCATACCCAATACTCGACAAAGAAGTTAGAAGTACCTATCAATATTCTCGTTGGCAAAGGCAAATCCACCCCGAAGCGACTAAACATGGTCGCAAATTGAGGGATCACCTTGATGTTCAAGATAAACATCGCAATGGTAATGAATGCGATCACGAAAATCGGGTAACGCATTGCCGTTTTAATGCGCTTACGAGTCTCTAGCTCTTGATCATAGTAATTCGACAGTTGAAGCAACGCCTGATCCAAGCGACCCGTGTTCTCGCCAACATGGATCATGGAGACAAACAGCGGGCTAAATACTTTAGGGTGCAACTGCATTGACGCCGACAAGCTTCGACCATTGGTCAGCTCTTGACCCACCTCTTCAAGCGCAGTTTTTAACTGTTTGTTAGTGCAATTTTGTACCAAGCCTTTAATTGAGCGAAGTAGAGGCACCCCGGCTTTGGTCAAGCTGTAAAGCTGGCGACAAAAGATAACCAGAACTTCCAAAGGAATTGCCGTGACAAACAGTTGAGAGAGGTCGAACTCCGCTCCACCGGCTAATTTGCCAGGTTTGATCGACGTCGGTAAGACGCCTTTGTTAATCAGCGCTTCGGCTGCCAACTCTTCTGTTGGCGCTTCCACTTGCCCGGAGACTTTCTCTCCCTGCAAGTTTCGACCTTGGTATTGAAACGTTGCCATCAGTTACCTTTAGAGATAAATCGGGTCAACTAGGCCCGAAGAGTCACCCTCTCCAAGCTGCATGACCTCATCTAAACTCACCACGCCTTTCAGAGCGAGTTCCATCGCCGATGCTAACAGTGGCTTATACCCCTCGGCCTTACGAGCTTTTTGAGCAAAATCAACCGCATCACCAGAACGCAATGCATCCATCATGTCTTGTTCAAGCTCAAGAAGCTCAAACACACCCACTCGTCCTCGATAACCAGTCAAATTACAATTTTGACAGCCTCGACCTTTGAAGAACGTCGCATTCGCTTGATTAGGGAAACGGCTTGATAACCACTGGTGACGAGCTTCATCCACTTCATCATGACCACTGCAATCGGGGCAGATCTTTCTCACAAGGCGTTGGGCCAGCACCGCACGCACAGCACTGGCTACCAGATAACCCGGCGCTCCCATATCCATCATACGCAGTGCGCTATCGACCGCATCGTTGGTGTGTAGTGTTGTCAGAACCAGGTGGCCTGTTAGCGCTGCTCGAAGGCCAATCTCTACGGTTTCTTGGTCACGCATCTCACCCACTAGGATGATATCTGGGTCTTGACGAAGGAAGGTTCTCAAAATGGTTGAAAAGTCGAGATCAATTTTGGTGTTTACTTGCACCTGATTGATCCGCTCTAGTCGATATTCCACAGGGTCTTCTGCCGTGATGATCTTCTTGCCTGGCTCGTTAAGCTCAGATAATGCACCATACAGTGTGGTGGTTTTACCTGAGCCAGTGGGCCCGGTCACCAAAATCATGCCATGAGGCCTTCTCAGTTGCTTACGCAAGCGAAGTAAAAGATCTTCTGGTAGTCCCGACTCATCTAACTTACGTACACCTGAAGTCTGGTTTAACAGACGCATCACCACTGACTCACCATGCTGAACTGGCATGGTCGACATACGGATATCTACCGACTGTCCTTTGGCTCGGATATTAAAACGTCCATCTTGTGGCAAACGTTTTTCTGAAATATCTAAGTTAGCCATCAACTTAAGGCGCAATACCAATGCTGATGCGATGTTTACTTCGTTGAGTAGGGTTTCATGCAGCACCCCATCAACACGTTGACGAAGGCGTAGCACATTGGCGTCGGGTTCAATATGAATATCTGACGCCCCCACTTGGATAGCATCTTCAAACAGAGAGTTGATAAGCTTAACTACGGTAACTTCATCACTATCTTGCTCCTCACCAAAGGAGAAATCAAAGCTATCACTGGTCTGGTGCTCAGCTTGAAGCTGCTCTGCAAATGAAGCAATTTCTTTGGTTCGGCGATAGTAGCGATCAAAACCTTCAACCAATTGGCGCTCTGGCGCAATCACAAAGTCCAGTTGGTATTGTTGAAGCTGGCTTAGCAAAGATTCTTGAGCAAAAAGGTCTGCTGGGTCACTCATTGCCACCCGCAACACATCCCCTTGACGCCCAACTACCAACGCCCTCAAACGACGTGCATGAACTTCAGGCAGGACCTGCACCGCTTCAACGTCGACATTGGCTCGACTCAAATCAATCAGCGGTAGGTTTAGCTGTTGAGACAAAAAGTTCAGCATTTGGGTTTCCGTTAGGAAACCAAGCTGGATCAGCGTGTCTCCAAGCTTTCGCCCAGTGCTTTTTTGGTGCGACAGCGCCTCTTCAACTTGTTGTTCGGTAATGATGCCTTCTTCAACCAGCAAGTCACCGAGCCTTTTTCTAAGTTTAATTTGCATCTGCGGCCTCTAATTGTTCTTTTATGATGTTTAACCGACTTTTGATAAAGGTGTGAGTTTGGCTAGATAACCCCAAACGATTTAGTGCTTTGTTATATGAGTCCAACGCTTGGTCTAACTGCTTTGCTCGTTCTTGTTCAATGGCAAGACCTAACCACCACTTGGCATTATCGGCATCCTGCTTCGACAACAGCTGGTAACTCTCCATAGCAATCGCAGATTTCTTCGCTTTCTGCGCAAGGCCAGCTCTCGCAGCTAAATAGTCAATACTAGGCTGGTTGGGTAGATCTTCTAACACGCCCAATGCCACCAGCGGAAGGTCTTGCTTGACCAGAATATTCACTAAGGCGAGTCGCAGCGATTCACTTTCAGGGTTGAGTTCAATTCCCTGCTTCAACGTCTCTCCCGCACGGCGAACATCACCACGTCCATAGTACAAAGCGGCGAGTCGCTTACGCACATTTTCGTCTCTTGGTGTGTATTTAAGTGCACTCCGATACTCTTTAATGGCTTGAGTATAGTTATTTGCATCGATGGACTTTTTAGCTCTCGAGATGGCTTTTTGTGCCAATTGCTCGTGGCTCAGTTCCACCTGCTTAATGTCCAGTTCTCCCGATTTGATTGGAGTAACTTGGGTTGTTTTTGGGGTAGATGTGGTCACAGCAGCCACTTTGATAGGCTCTGGCAACGATTTTTTAGCTGCGGGTGCAGTCACTTTTGGCTTACTTTCCACTTGCGCAGGAACCACTTTAACCTGTGAGGTGGTGGTGGCTTTCACAGGCTCTTTTGCAATGGTTTTCTCGACACTCTTTACCACAGGTGGTATTTGAGGTGCCTCTGGTGTAGATACTTCAGCCATTGTCACTAACTTAGCAACTGGCTTAGGCTGCTCTTTCACAGCGGCTTTATCCACTGCAACCATTTCTGAGGCTACCTTAGGAGTTGCAGGTGTCAAAGGCTTTAGTTGTTGGTCATTTTGCAGCGCAACCACAGTAGTCACTGGTTGGTCTTCAACGACCGGCTCGACCATTACAACATCTGCTTGCTGGGTCATTGCCCAAGCACCCACGCCTAAACTGATACAAACCCCAACACCAAGCCACACCATACGGTTAATTCCTGAGGCAACAGGGGCAACGTCTACACGCTCAATAGGTTTATTTGTCTTGGTCGCCTTATCGGTCATCTCTGACAAAGCTTTATTTATTACACTCATGAAAGACCCCAGCCCCAGATCATCGGTGACTTAAATTTAGGTTTGACCGTATCTAGGGTGTCATTAATCGCATCAAATACATGGCGGTTTTCAACCCGCACAGAATGTTCAGTGAACGCCAAAATTAGAGATTTATGGCACACTTGATTAATCAACCTTGGCACACCGCGAGATGCCTTAAAAATCGCTTTTTTAACTTTCTCACTAAACAGATTGATGTCTCCGCCACTGACCTGCACTCGATGATCTATGTAGGCAAATACCTCAGCGAGCGTGAGTGGTCTTAGTGTGGCATTAAATGAAATACGCTGCCTTAGTTGGCGCAAGTGATTCTGTGCGAGACGTGCGTCGAGCTCAGGCTGCCCTAGCAAGACTATTTGCATCAATTTAGCCTGCTCAGTTTCAAGGTTACCGAACAAACGAATCGCCTCTAGGGCTTCGTTACTTAATGCTTGAGCTTCATCCACCAAGGTGACAACTTGTACCCCCTGCTTGTGAAGCTCGAGCAGTTTCGAGTGAATATCATCAATCACACCCGCAGAGGCGTTGCGTTCAATCGATAACTCCTTCGCCACCGCCAGACGTAGCTCTTCTGCATTCAGCAAAGGGTTTGGTAGGTAAACCAGAGCCACATCGTCTACCAACTGGTTGATCAACATGCGACAAACCATGGTTTTTCCTGTGCCAACTTCGCCAGACACTTTTATCACACCTTCACCCATTTGCACCGCCGATAATACGGTTTGGATCGCCTCATAATGCGGAGGCAATCCCTGAAACAGTTCAGTGTTCGGTGTCAGAGCAAAAGGGGCTTGGTTAAAGCCATAAAACTCCTGATACATGGTTACTCTTCTGGGAACCATTCATCAAGAAGATCGCGTGAGCGCTCAAGCTCTCGCTGCCAAGTATTTACTCCAACAATGGTCGGCTTAAGTAAGATCACCAGCTCAGTTTTTTGGGTCAATTTCGAGGTGTTTCTAAACAGATGCCCTAACCCCGGAATATCCCCTAGGAAAGGCACTTTAGTGGTTTGATCCAGTGTGTTGGATTTCATCAAACCACCAATAACAACCACATCACCATCTTTCGCCCTGATCACTGAGTCCGACTCTCGGATAGAACTTTTCGCCAGCGGTACTTCGTAAGCTTCTCCGGCCAAGTTGATGGTCTTGGTTTGGGTCTCAACATCAATGACTGAAGGATGTACGTGTAGAAGTACATAACCATCGTCGTTGATTTGTGGTGTTACGTCTAACGAAATACCAGAGAAGAAAGGGGTAAGCTCGATGTCTGGTGCCGCATTGGCATTGTCACCGCTGCTAACAACGCTTGAAATATCAGTAACAAAATATTCATCTTGACCCACTTTGATCACTGCTTTCTGGTTATTTGCCGCCGTCACACGTGGGCTAGAAAGTACGTTTAGGTCACCCTGAGTGTCCATGAAGCTTAGAACAGCGCTAAAGTTACCGTCAGAGATAGTAACGTTGGTTTGTCCACCCAATAATGAGCCGATCTCATCTAAGCCTGGCAGAGTTGAAATTGGGTTGGTTGCACCGCGCCCAGTTGAAATTGTCGTACCGCCAATAGTAGATGAGATATTTGACCAATTAATCCCTTGCTGATACCCGTCACTTAACGTGACTTCAAGGATCTTGGCTTCTAGAATCACCTGACGGTGCAGGCGTGCCTGAGATATACCCAAGAACTGCTTCACTTCACGAATTTCATCTGGGTAAGCTCGTAACGTCAGCACACTTGCTTGAGGAGAGACCACCACACTACGGCCGCTATCGGTGCCAACTAGAGCGCTTACAGCCGTTTCAAGCTGGGTCCAGAAGTCACTCTCGTTAATCGTTTCTATCTCAACACCACCGGTTTTATTGGTAGACGAGTTGCTTGATGAACTTGACGTTCCAGAAGAACTCGAACTGCTTGAGCTATTACTGGAACTCGAATTTGAATTTTTGTTAGTAACCGTTCCCGATGTTATCGTCGTCAATGAACGCCCTGAGCGCTTAAATTGAAGATAATCAATCGCTACGGTTTCAGTGCGTAAACCCGCAGGGTAGATTTGAAGGATCTTACCGTCACGCACAATGTCGTAGCCATAAATATCTTTCACCACATTGAGCACTTCATCCATAGTGGCATCTTCAAGATTGACAGTAATGCTGCCACTCACATTTGGGTGAATCGCTGCACTGTATTCTGTACCTTTGACTAAGCTGGCAAAAAACGTCTTCGCATCGACGCCATTAGCTTTGATCTGGAAGCGTTTCAACGTGCTATTGCTTGCCAAAGGCTGGCCATCCAATTGCGGCATTAAATCATTTTCAACCGAGGCTGGCAGTTCTTCTAGAGCGCGACTATTCGCCTCATTTACTGCTTCATTCAGAGCCTGTTTTACTTCCACCGGATCGCGGTGCCCCATGGCACACCCCGTTAACGATGCGATAAGAAATCCCACTACTAATTTACGCATATCTGGTCTTCAATCCTGGCTTACTGTTTAATATCTTTAGCAAAAAGTTCTAGACGCCACTGCCTAGTTCCTTGTTTTACAATCACAAAATCGGGTTCAATACGACTGGCGACAAACCCGCTCACTCGCCCACCTTGCTCAACGAGCTTATTGTCGACCACGGCAACGCAATCCACATCGGTTTGGCACACAATCGAGTTCAAAACTGGCAAACGAAAACGGCTTTTAGGTTTCGCTTTGGTCACCGTTGCAGGTGCCGACCAACCAAGCGGTGCTGTTGGGTCTTGCGCCGAAAACGCTGGTTGAAGCAACGCACATGCGAACAACGCTGTAATTAATCTAACCACCAATAAACTCCTGCCCTGTACCCAAGGTGTAAACGACCAACGTTAGCTCCGCAGTTGGGTACTCATCCACTTGATAGTGAAAGCTTCGCCAAAAATAACGCACTGGCATATTTTCAAGTGTGGCTAAATACTTTTGAATCGCAAAGTATTTTCCGGATAAGTGAATTTTTACCGGATGAATGTAGTATCCAGCGTAACCATCCCCTTTATCCGTCGTAATAGGCTCTGCAGGCTGTGACTCTAAACTGTGCAGCTTTAAACCCTTGCTTGAGATTAACACTTGCTCCAACAACTCAGCCATTTGGCTCGGTGTGATGAGATTTTTCACTACCTCTTCAAATTGTTTATCGAGTTGTTCGCTCTGCTTTTGCAGCTGTTCTAACTTAATATTGATCTCTTTGTCTGGATCAGTCCTTAACAAATTAGTAATGCGCAAAATATCATTATTGGAGCGAGTAATAGACTGTTGCAGACTATTAATCTGATTGGTTTTCTGCTGAGATTGCTCAAGCGCAGGCTCAATAAAAAACGTCAATGCAAGCATCACAATGGCTATCAATCCGCCCAGTGCAATAATCCATTTCTCACGTGGACTTAAAGCGATAAATTTTTCATTTAAATCGTCAAGCTTGGCCATTATTGGGCTCCCTGACGTTTAGTCATTAGTTCGAAAGTCACAATATCATCTTCATTTCGACCGATTTTCAGGGTCTCAAAATTTCTCCCAACCAGGTCGAGTTCATTCTTAAACTGTTTAATCCAATTCGGTACAGAACTTGGCTCTCGCGCTAGTCCTTTCACATTTAAAGTATCAGGGCTGACGGAAATGGTACTCAAAGAGATATCATTACGCCCTAATACCGCCAGTGCATTCATCACTCCTGAAAAACCAAGCTGCTGTTTCTGCTCAAACTGACCGACTGCCTGCAATGAGGTTCTCTTCGCTCTGATATCATTTTCCAAACGCTCTGCGGCAGCAAGCTTGGCTGGAGAGGGCTTATGTTGCTGTTCTAGCGACTGCATCTCGCTGAGTTGCTGCTTCACCTGATTAGACTGCTGAGTGAGGCGAGAAACCTGTTGTTGTTTCACACCATTTTCATACTCGACGTAGCCATAAAAACCACCCACAATAACCGCTGTGATCACCCAGGCAGCGAGCACAGCATTTAAAGTGAAGAGCTCTTTTTTCGGTTTCAAATGTGCAGGGTAAAGGTTGATCGCTTCACTAGGTAGTTGCAGTGCCCTAGAGCTAAGCAGTTCTCCGGAGTGGATCTCGTTTTCTTGCAGAGGTGATACTTTAACGCTGAGTCGCTCTTCGAGCGCCTGAACTAACTCGGCATCATTTTCATCATCACAACTCAAGTGCAGCTTATGAAATTGAGCTTGCTTGACCTGTGATGAGAGATAGTCAATCGAGCGCTGCAGTTCTAGAGCTAAGCCGTCAATTTGTAAGCTACTGCCCATCTCCCCTGTCAAAGGAGCCATCACGCCACGAATGGTTCGGTTAAAACAAACTTTATGTTCGACGAACGCACTGATCTTAAAACTGCCACCTTTGCTTTGGTGCAATAACACGAAATTCGAGGTATCAGCTAAACTTTGCCCCCAGACCTCATCTTCAGGGTGAATGCTGCGCAAGGCAATATCATGCTTTTCACACAAAGCCAGGATAGGTGCGAGTACTCGCTTACTTAACACATAAGTTTGGACACGATTACCGCCCGGCAGCTCAACCGCATCTGCTACAATTTCAGTCACTCGTTCCGTGACCAAGTCTTTAAGCAAAAAAGGCAGACCGACAGACCACTCTTCTTTAGGGAGTTCTGGCTTTTCGATTTGGTATGTCTGGTAGTGACTAGCGCTTAATGTAAGCACTAACTCACAGCCGTGATACTTACCTTCACTCAGAGCTTTCGTCAGTGCTTGCAACCACCCAGATGCGTCGATTTCGACTTTTTGAATGGTATCATCAAACGCTAGATAAACGGCATCCTCTAACAGTGCAGCGCTGATTGTCGCTGAACTGCCGCCACTGCGACGCAATTTGTCTATCCACGAGGAAAAGCTGCTCATTTATACTCCGTCTACTTACTTCTTAACTCGCCATCGATTACGACGACCAGCTTTCACTGTTTTTGCGGCAGCGACTGGCAAGAGTTGAGTTTCTTTATCAAACAATCGTCCTTGCCCACCATCGACGCCCAGTTGCAGTAGGGTTTGCCACTCGGATTGGTTTTCAACACCTACTGCTATAACTTTAGTCGGGCTATCGATACATGCACCAATTAAACTACGAATAAAGAGCTGATTTTCTTGGCGTTCATTAATTCGCTTACTCAAACTTCGGTGCAGTTTGAGGTAATCCACTTCAAGATCTTTAATATAGTGAGTACTGGTAATCGTCCTGCCCGCTTGCTGCACAATCACTTTGCAGCCTAACCCAGAAATCATGCGGATCACTGGGCGAATGAAATCGAGATTCTTAACTAATTGCCCTTCGACAAACTCAAAGCTGAGCTGATGACGCAATGCTGAAGGTAAGCTCAGCAGCTCATCTCTAAACCACCTAACGTAGGTTTTTTTCTTAAATGGCAATACGTTAAGGTTGATAGAGTAACATAACTCATGCTCACCTGCCTTCACCCATTGCAACACTTTGAGTAGCACGGCTTTATCAAGTTGCATTTCATATCCGACCTGCACCATGGCAGCACTAAAACGTGATGCTTTGATAACTGTGCCAGTTTGCTCATCAGGCAACCGAGCGAACAATTCATGGTGAAGCGGCGTATTATGATTATTCTCCGTTAAGTAGCAGCATTGCTGATAGATATGTACCTTTTCAGGTGTCATAGCCTTATCAAACAGTGTACGCCATCGAACCGTTCCTCTTGTCTCGTAATTAAGATTTTGTTTTTTATAACGGCTCCAAGCGTTATGCTTTTCAAGTTGAGCACTGCGAACCGCATTCTCCAACTCTTCTAAAATGTAGCCACGACGTTCGCCTTCTTGGTACATGCTCACCCCGATATGACACCAGTTATCAGCATCTAGAGGCTCAGGTAGAGATAAGCGCTCCAATTGACGTAACGACTGCATCGCCAGGTTGGCAACGTCTTTAGCACTTTGATGGGGAACCAGCAAAGCAAACTCAGCGGCATAGTAACGAGAAAATATAACGTCGGGGTATTTCTGAGCAATATTAGAAACAATCCTTCCTACATCAACAATAAACTGATCGCAGGTTTCCTTATCGTTACGTTCTTGTACTGCTTCCCAATCATTGATGCGTACAGCTAACACACCACCTTGAGCGCCGCTTTCTTGTAAGGCAGCCTCAAGTTTCGAATCAAAAAGAACTCGATTAGCAGCCCCAGTGAGCTGATCCAAAAAGGTATGAGTCCGGATGAAGGTATCAAATCGGCTACGCTCTTTTCTGGCATCATTCAACTCTTCAATTAAGCGGTCTAATGCTTCACTTGCGGTATAAGGCCATTCTCGCTCATCCCCTTTTTGATAGTCTTGGGCACGCCCAGCTAAGATCATTCTTCCGCGCTCTTCAAGCAGTTCAGAACCATACAACTGGCCACGGAGCCATTTCACCCCTTGCATCAAGATAAATACAATCAAGGCGACAGCTAACGTAATGGAAGACATCGCCTCTAAAGAATAACTTGAGGTAAGAAATAGCGGGATCAACTTGAACTCCACCTTAAAGCCAGGATGGCTTGGCAGATCAAATGATAAAGATTTAATTCGCGTTTTATCGACAATGGCCTGAGTATCGACAAAGTGATAGATCACATCGGAACGAGCCGTGATTTCCATTTCAAGTACATCACTGGCTTTTAAGATTTTAGGCAGCCATTTTGCCATCGAACGAGCAGCATCAGGATCATCTAGCTCTGCGTCAATAATCTCTACGACACCATCCATGTAGTGAGACATGTAGTCTTGGCCTATTCGCTTGAACGACAGTGTGGTGCCCATGAATAAAATAAACATGGCGATCACTACTGTCATGGTGACAAATGCCACCAGCCGCGTACTCAATTTGAGAGTCGGTGTATAACGGGCCAAGATAAGCTTCCTTTCTTAACTATATGCTTTGATTTTATGGGGATTTCAATCACCCACTGCTGCAACCTTATTATTCTGAGCGGCGAGATGCTATGGCACAAGGATTTCGTTGCAAAAAATACACAAAAGCCGCGAAAATCGCGGCTTTATCAACATATGTAGAAAGAATTTTGCTTAGAACGGAATATCGTCGTCAAAATCCATTGGCGGCTCATTGTACTGAGGCTGTGCCGGTTGCGGAGCTGCTTGTGGAGCTGCCTGCTGTTGAGGGGCTTGCTGAGCAGGAGCGTGCTGAACAGGCTGTTGAGGCTGACCCCATCCACCTTGTTGCTGCTGTTGACCACCCATTCCACCTTGCGCAGGTGCGCCTTGGCGACCACCAAGCATTTGCATTACACCGTTAAAGCCTTGAACTACCACTTCTGTTGTGTAGCGATCCTGACCAGACTGGTCTTGCCATTTACGTGTTTGAAGCTGACCTTCGATGTAAACTTGAGAGCCTTTACGTAGGTACTCACCAGCCACTTCTGCTAACTTGCCAAATAGCGCAACTCGGTGCCATTCTGTTTTTTCACGTTGCTCACCCGTTGCTTTATCACGCCAGCTTTCTGACGTTGCAATAGTGATATTCGCTACGGCACCGCCGTTAGGCATGTAACGAATCTCTGGGTCATTGCCCAGGTTACCAACCAAAATTACTTTGTTAATTCCACGGCTTGCCATAATTTGCTCCGTATAAACCACAGTACTGCTAAAAATTAGCGTAGTAGGATAGCACGTTTACGCTTAGGTACAAATTGGAACTCTCCTACCCTGTGAGCACTTTTAGCTTAAGTATGTCTGTAACTCAACACTCAAGCATTGCGCATAAAATACACTGAGGTTTGGTTCGCAAAACTCAAACAGTAAATTTATCAATTACTTTTTGATACATGAAATGAAACGCAACCTTAGGTATTAATCGACAACACGACTCAATATCGCTTACCCAATACATAAGAAGCCAATAGCATATAAATTCTAATAACAAATCAGTTAGGCTAAATATGAATACCACCTTTTACTACCTGTGCGATGCAGAACCTCAATCTCGGGCTCTGGCTTCCCAGCTTGAAAGCTACTTGAATACATCAATCAATGTCATCGACTACCAGTTATTTGAATTACACCAACTTCAAGGTGAGAGGCTGCTAGTTATGATCGACGCGAAATACTTATCTCGCCTACACTACATTAATCAACAATTGCTGCTATTGCCGAATTCTCCAGCGGTAGTGATTATCAACCAAGTCGGACACTTGCCGCTTAGCGAGTTACTTCAGTGGCCAAAGCTACGCGGTACTTTTCGAGCAGATCTTCCTGTAGTGAATCTAGCTAAATCTCTAAACTCAATAACCACAGGGGACAACTGGTTAAATCGCACTTTCCTCACTCAGATGATCGACCACTACCAAGAGCAGCTCTCTCTTTATCGACCGAATCATCACTTAGGCCTTACTCGGCGCGAAATTGACGTACTGCAGAGCTTGCGTACAGGCGCTTCCAATACTCAGATTGCCGATGATCTTTTTTTAAGTGAGAACACAGTGAAAAGCCATCTGTATAATATTTTCCGGAAGCTAGACGTAAAAAACCGACTACAAGCCATGGCATGGGCTAACCATTACTTACAATGAGTCGTTTCTAACTAAAGCGGCTTTTCACAACTTGTGTTAAGTTAATTCAAAATTTGACTCAAGGACGAATAATGGCCGCCTACGATATCTTTAATGGTGATGCCGATGGGTTAACGGCATTGGTGCAGTTGCGCTTAGCCCATCCAAAACAAACCACATTAGTAACTGGAGTAAAGCGCAACATCGAACTGCTCAAATCCGTACCCTTTGCCAAAGGGGATGAGCTCACCGTGCTCGATGTGTCGATGAAAAAAAATCATGCCGCTCTTATACAAGCGCTAAATGTGGGTTGCAGCGTTTTTTACGCCGACCACCACCAATCAGGCGATATTCCTAAGCACGATCAACTTGAGTCTCATATCAATACCTCAGCAAACACCTGTACAGCGCTCATCATCGATAAGTATTTGCGAGGAAGGTATCGTCACTGGGCAATCGTTGGAGCATTTGGCGATAACCTGATTGAAGTAGCTAGAACACTGGCAAGTAAAGCGGAATTATCCGAGCAACAAACTCAGCAGTTGCATTCGCTTGGCACCCTACTTAACTACAACGGTTATGGCGCTAATATCGATGATCTGTTGTACCCACCAGAAAAACTTTACCAGTTGATGGAGGGAAGCGATTGTCCATTTAAGTTCATGTTCCAGCATCAGGAAGCCATCTCAGCGCTCGAACATCAATATCAGCAAGACCAAGCACATTGCCAATCTCTAGTTCCAGAAATCGATGAAGGCAATCTAAGGCTGTTTATTTTGCCCAATGCAAAATGGGCAAGACGAATGAGCGGGATTTTAGGTAATCAATTAGCAAATGTGGCACCAAACAAAGCCCATGCAATTTTAACCCGTCGTGATCACTCAACTTGGCAAGTTAGCATTCGAGCTCCATTAAATCGCCGCTTAGGCGCTGACAACCTAGCCAGTCAATTTGAAACAGGTGGGGGACGCGCCGGCGCAGCAGGGATTAACGTGTTAAAAAATGATGACATGAAGCGATTTATCTCATTATTTAGACAAGAGTTTTCAAGCTAAATATTTTTTAACCCTTCACATAATGTTAATGTTTTATTGACTCAGTTGAATTAAATAGGATTAGACAATGATCAAGAAGTGCCTTTTCCCGGCCGCTGGATATGGAACCCGCTTTTTACCTGCCACCAAATCGATGCCAAAAGAGATGATGCCAGTGGTAAACAAGCCGTTGATTGAATACGGTGTAGAAGAAGCGATTGAAGCAGGTATGGATGGCATGTGTATCGTTACCGGTCGTGGCAAACACTCGATCATGGACCATTTCGATAAAAACTATGAGCTAGAGCACCAAATTAGCGGGACGAACAAAGAAGAACTGCTAACAGATATCCGTGGCACTATTGAAGCCGCAAACTTCACTTATATCCGACAAAGAGAAATGAAAGGGTTAGGGCACGCGATCCTAACTGGCCGAGAGCTTGTTGGTGATAACCCATTTGCGGTTGTGCTAGCAGATGACCTCTGTGTCAACGAGGCTCAAGGCGTTCTGGCACAAATGGTTGCACTATACAAACAATTCCGTTGTTCTATCGTGGCGGTACAAGAAGTACCTGAAGATGAAACACACAAGTATGGTGTCATCGCTGGTGAAATGATTAAAGATGATCTTTATCGCGTCGACAACATGGTTGAAAAGCCAGAGAAAGGGACTGCTCCAAGCAACCTAGCGATTATTGGCCGATACATTTTGACACCTGATATTTTTGAACTGATTGAGAATACTGAACCAGGCAAAGGTGGAGAGATTCAAATTACCGATGCCTTGTTGAAGCAGGCCAAATCGGGTTGTGTATTGGCTTACAAGTTTAAAGGTAAGCGTTTCGATTGTGGTAGTGTTGAAGGGTATATTGAGGCAACTAACTATTGCTTTGAGACTCTTTACAAAAAAGACGAAAAGAAAGTCGAATTAGATAAACATTCTACTCAAAAGTCTTCTTAATCGAGATTTCCCAGTAAGGCAGTAAATCAACTGCCTTACTGTTTTTTTATCCAGTATTTATTGCACATTTCACACGCTATGTAATACTACACCCATTGTCTTCCTCATTGAGCAGAACTAATGGAAAGTATTGACGTTCGCGGTGCCCGCACCCACAACCTGAAAAATATCAACCTCACCATTCCACGAGATAAGCTGATCGTTATCACTGGCTTATCGGGTTCAGGTAAGTCTTCATTAGCTTTTGACACCCTATATGCTGAAGGTCAACGACGCTATGTCGAGTCCCTATCCGCATATGCTCGTCAGTTTCTCTCTTTGATGGAAAAACCCGACGTAGACCATATTGAAGGTCTATCCCCGGCGATATCTATTGAGCAAAAGTCGACCTCACATAACCCTCGCTCAACGGTCGGTACAATCACTGAAGTCTACGATTATCTGCGCCTTCTATACGCTCGCGTTGGCGAGCCTCGCTGTCCCGAACACAAAGTTCCTCTAGCCGCTCAAACCGTCAGCCAGATGGTGGATAAAGTGCTAGAGATGGAAGAAGGCAGTAAACTGATGCTGCTTGCGCCGATCGTCAAGGAGCGTAAAGGCGAGCACGTAAAAACTCTAGAGAACCTCGCGGCTCAAGGTTTTATTCGAGCACGAATTGATGGTGAAACCTGTGATCTTTCTGATCCACCAGCACTAGAGCTACACAAAAAACACACCATCGAGGTGGTGGTCGATCGATTTAAAGTACGCTCAGATCTGCAACAACGCTTAGCCGAGTCTTTTGAAACCACACTAGAGCTTTCTGGTGGCATCGCTGTTGTTGCAAGTATGGATGACAAAGACCAAGAAGAGCTGGTGTTTTCCGCCAACTTTGCTTGTCCACACTGTGGTTACAGCATGCAAGAACTCGAACCTCGTCTATTCTCGTTTAACAACCCAGCAGGTGCATGTGAAACCTGTGATGGCCTAGGGGTTCAGCAATATTTTGACGCTAGCCGAGTGGTACTGGATGAAAACCTCAGCATCGCTGACGGTGCCATCCGAGGTTGGGATAAGAAAAACTACTACTACTTTCAAATGCTTTCAGCGGTGGCGAATCACTATGACTTTTCGCTAGATACCCCTTTCAAAGATCTTTCTAAGCCAATCAAAGAGATCGTTTTGAAAGGTTCAGGTCGAACTGAAATCGAATTTGTGTATATCAATGATCGTGGCGATAGCCGAGTAAAACGTCACCCATTTGAAGGGATCTTGAATACTCTTGAGCGCCGCTATCGTGATACCGAGTCAAATGCGGTACGTGAAGATCTAGCCAAATACATTTCGACCAAGTCTTGTGATAGCTGTAATGGTACTCGCTTGAGAGTCGAAGCGAGAAATGTGTTCGTTGCCGACGTCACCTTGCCAGAAATTGTCGAGATGAGTATCAGTGAAGCGATGGCCTTCTTCCAACAGCTGGAGCTGACTGGACAAAAAGCTCAAATCGCAGAGAAGGTCATGAAAGAGATCAACGATCGTCTGCACTTTTTGGTCAACGTTGGCTTAAACTACTTGAACCTTTCCCGTAGTGCGGAGACGCTGTCGGGTGGTGAAGCACAGCGTATTCGTCTTGCCAGCCAAATTGGTGCTGGTCTAGTAGGGGTTATGTACGTGCTTGACGAACCATCTATCGGTCTGCACCAACGCGATAACGAGCGACTGCTAAAAACCCTCACTCACTTGCGTGATTTGGGTAATACCGTATTGGTTGTAGAACATGATGAAGATGCCATTCGCTGCGCTGACCATATCATTGATATTGGCCCAGGCGCTGGAGTACATGGCGGTAACGTAGTAGCCGAAGGTGATATGCAAGCGATCCTTGATGCACCTGAATCTCTTACAGGCCAGTACCTAAGTGGTGAGAAATGCATTGCAATCCCAGAGAAAAGAACACCAATCGACAAGAAAAAGGTCGTCAAAGTTCTTGGTGCCAGTGGTAATAACCTAAAAACTGTCGATCTCTCTATTCCGGTCGGTCTGTTTACTTGTGTTACGGGCGTCTCTGGATCCGGTAAGTCGACACTGATCAACGACACGTTCTACAAAATCGCTCAAACACAACTCAATGGGGCGACAGTCGCTCAACCAGCGCCACATAAAAAAGTGCAAGGGCTTGAGCACTTCGACAAGGTCATCGATATCGACCAGAGCCCAATTGGTCGTACACCACGTTCAAACCCTGCCACTTACACCGGTATTTTCACCCCAATCCGTGAACTCTTTGCAGGCACGCAAGAGTCTCGTTCACGAGGCTACAAGCCAGGGCGATTCAGTTTTAACGTCCGTGGTGGCCGCTGCGAAGCGTGTCAAGGTGATGGTGTTATCAAGGTCGAAATGCACTTCTTGCCCGATGTTTATGTACCTTGCGATGTATGTAAGGGCAAGCGCTACAACCGTGAAACTTTAGAAGTGCGCTATAAAGGTAAGAGCATCGACGAAGTCCTGCAGATGACAGTAGAAGATGCACGTGAGTTCTTTGACCCTGTGCCTGTGATTGCTCGCAAGCTGCAAACGCTGATGGATGTTGGCCTTTCCTACATTCGATTGGGCCAAGCAGCCACCACACTCTCTGGCGGTGAGGCGCAGCGAGTCAAACTCGCACGAGAACTGTCGAAACGAGATACGGGGAAAACACTGTATATTTTGGATGAGCCGACTACAGGTCTGCACTTTCATGATATTCAGCAATTACTTACAGTACTGCACCGCTTACGCGATCACGGCAATACTGTGGTGGTTATCGAGCATAACCTTGATGTGGTTAAAACCGCAGACTGGATTGTCGATTTAGGGCCAGAAGGTGGCCAAGGTGGCGGTGAAATCATTGCCCAAGGTACACCAGAAGATGTGGCATTGGTCGAGGGCTCTCATACCGCTCACTTCTTAAAGCCAATGCTTGGCTAAAAAGTGTTACTATTCAATGAGTATTTATTTTTCATAGTTTAGGTCACTTTCATGGCAACACTGCATGTCAGGGGTACAGAGTTGGAGTCTGTAAAAGTTCAGACTCCACTTAATCGACGTTTCTTAGCTGCGCTTGGTTTTACCTTTTTAGTCAGCATGCACTTTTTTATGCCAAATCCAGGAGGATCTGGACTCGCCCTATCGTTTAATGCCACAACTTGGATAACCGCCAGCATTGCGATCGCTATCGGTCTGTACCAGTTATCTCGAAATCAAAAGCTCAAGTACTCTAAACTTACCGTTGCACTATTTTTGTGTTGCCTAGTGCTCACCGCTCCCATTACTTTCCCTGAGACCATCATAGAACAATCACTGGGAAGGTTAACCGGGCTTTGGGCGGGCTTTTTTCTTTTCGTCACCTTACAGCAATTTCCTTTCAGTAATAAGCAAAAGCAAAGACTGTTATGGTTTATCGTTCTTGCAACTGGTATTGAAGCTATCATTTGTTGGGTTCAATACCTCTACTTAACACCGGGCAATATGTTCGGTTACAACACGATTCAAAATCGTCCTTATGGTATTTTTCAGCAGCCTAATGTTTTGGCAAGCTTCTTAGCTACTGGGCTGGTGTTATCGGCTTATTTGCTTGCAAGGCTGCCAAATAAATACCGAAGAAAACCTTGGCACATCAGCTTTCTGATCGCAATCCCATTACTCATTGCCCCCATGCTCGTCATTGTTTCTTCAAGGACTGGCTGGCTAGGTGCAGTAATAGGTATCGTACTTATCCTTCCCTACCTATGGCGCTTTTCTACTAAACGACGCTTTGCTACTTGGACTGCAGCACTTGTTCTTGCCACGGGTATCGGTATCGTCACCCCAGAGTTACTTGGAGAGTCTCAGAATCTAGAACTGTTAGAGTCAAAAACCTCTCTAACTTCAGCACGCCAGTTTCACTTTCCGCAAACCATAGATATGATCATTGAAAAACCTTTTACGGGCTATGGTTACGGACACTTTGAATCCGCCTATATGCTTTATACCGCAAGGCAGCACCAACTCAATGAGCACTATCCGGCTGGGCTAGCTGCGCTCGATCACCCGCATAACGAGTTAATGCTCTGGGGAGTAGAGGCTGGCCTGGTACCTGTTTTGGTAATATTACTCACCGCTGCTTTCATTACCTACAAGATCACTACAGCTAGAGAAGGTACACGTTTGGGCATGTTGGCGCTTTTTGCCCCACTCGTTGTACACTCACAACTCGAGTACCCTTTTTACCACTCAGCGATCCACTGGATCAGCTTCATCGTGCTGCTGTTTTGGCTCGATCAGCGGACTGCAAAATATAAGTTC
Organism: Vibrio sp. SCSIO 43136; assembly: GCF_023716565.1. Classification (NCBI taxonomy): domain Bacteria; kingdom Pseudomonadati; phylum Pseudomonadota; class Gammaproteobacteria; order Vibrionales; family Vibrionaceae; genus Vibrio; species Vibrio sp. SCSIO 43136. The sequence goes on from NZ_CP071848.1 coordinate 2,835,807, forward strand.
GCCCCTTTTTCTAAGTTCAGTAAAGTACTAACGGCATCATCGAGTTTGGTGCTACCTATCATTACTAGCTTTTATATGCTCAGTGCCCTCCACACTAACTATGTATTGACACAGTTTGAAAAGTCACAGCCTAGACAACCAGAATTACTGGATAAGGTGACTAACCCTGTGGTTTGGAAAGATCGTTTTGATAGGGATGTCTACAGCACTTACTTAACGATTGGCCTTTACACCCAAGATGCAAAGCTTATCCAGCCTTATATAGATTGGTCTCTGAGCATCATTCCCCGTAAACCAAGGCCTGCGTTTTACACCAATTTGATCTTGGCTTATCAAGGTATGGGTGAAGAAGAAAAAGCACGGCAAATTCAAACCGAAGCTGAGTTCTTATTCCCAAACAAAGATTTTAGCCAAGTGAAATATCAGCCGCCATCCAAAGCAACAAGTACGGCATCAGCCGCCAATTAAAACAAGGGAGAGCATTTGCTCTCCCTTGTTCATTATTTTAGTGCTGACTTTAAAGCACTGAGACACAAAGCAACATTCTCTGGCCTTGCTCCATAACCCATCAGGCCAATTCGCCATGCCTTTCCTGCAAGTGCGCCCAATCCTGCGCCAATTTCTAGGTTATAGTGCTGCAACAGATGATTTCGCACTGCTGCATCATCAACCCCTTCTGGTAGATAAACTGCATTAAGCTGCGGTAAGCGATACGGCTCATCTACAACAAATTGAAACCCAAGCTCAAGCAAGCCTTGTTTAAGTGTTTGATGCATTGCTTGATGGCGTTGCCAAGCGTTCTCTAAACCTTCGGTTTTAAGTTGCAACAAGGCTTCATGTAACGCATACAGACTGTTTACTGGTGCTGTATGGTGGTAACTGCGTTTACCTTCTCCACTCCAATAGCCCAGCACCAAGCTCTGGTCGAGGAACCAGCTCTGAACTAACGTCTTTCGTGACTGAATTTTCTCCACCGCTTTGGCTGAGAACGTTAGTGGGGCGAGCCCCGGAACGCAGGACAAACACTTCTGACTACCAGAATAAACAGCATCCAAACCCCACTCATCAACTTTAAGCGGCACACCACCTAAAGACGTCACCGTATCAACGATGGTCAAAGCTTCATATTGCTGAGCAACTTGTGCTAATTGCTGAGCATCTGACAGCGCCCCTGTAGAAGTCTCAGCGTGAACAAATGCCAGCACCTTAGCATCAGGGTGATCCGCAAAGGCTTGCTCAACTTTATCGAGGGAAACAGGTGCTCCCCACTCATCGTCAATAACGATCGCTTCACCGCCACAGCGAAGCACATTTTCACGCATGCGCTCACCGAACACACCATTGCGACAAACAATCACCTTATCGCCCGGTTCAACAAGATTCACAAAGCAGGCTTCCATCCCCGCACTTCCCGGTGCAGACAGCGCGATAGTGAACTCATTTTCAGTTTGAAAAGCATACTTAAGCAGTGACTTAAGCTCATCCATCATTTGAATAAACAGAGGGTCTAGGTGACCTACGGTTGGGCGACTCAGCGCATGCAACACATGAGGGTAAATGTCTGAAGGTCCCGGGCCCATTAAGGTTCGTCTTGGGGGGTTAAAGCTAGTAATCGTCATTGGAGAGCTCTCTTATTGTTAATAGTATGTTTCAGAGTAACTTGATTACTTTTACCGCACAATTGCACTTAGGTCGAGTGAAAGGCTTAAAAAGTGAATTCTAGCTCTAACTACCGATTGACTTTATCGGCTGAAAAACGTTCAATGGTGAGCAGAAGAGGAGCACTACCCAGGTAGAGCAATAGCGGCGTCACGAGCTGATGTTGTTGCTTAAGGGGGAGTAGTGCCGAGGCAAGTTTTCGTCGTGAAGCTAACTTGTCGGTTGTTTAGGCTGAATCCTAACAACTGTCGCCTTATGCGGAGAACTTCTAAGAGTCATAGATATCTATTGTCGTAAAAACAATAACTAAAGATCACTTCTCTTACCTTTCTCTCTCTTCACATCGGATGTTGGATGACAACTACTTTTGTCATCGATTGTTATTTTAGGAATTTTTGGGAGATCCCATCGTGAGTCGTTTTAATGTCGCCAAGTTTGGTGGTACCAGTGTCGCTGATTTTGACGCTATGAGCCGTTGTGCCGCTATTATCGAAGCCAATCCACTAACCCGTCTAATTGTAAGTAGTGCATGTTCTGGTGTAACCAATATATTGGTTGAACTCGCTAATGGTGAAGCGGATAGCGATCGCCGCCATGAGCTGCTTGCTCAGCTGGCTGAAATCCATAATCGAGTTCTTTCTCGTCTTGAGGATGCTAAAGAGACTGCCAGCCAAGTTAAGCAGATCCTCGACACGGTAGCGACAGTTGCTGAAGCCGCGTCGTTTCAAACCAGTGACAAACTCACCGATCATTTGGTTGCTTGTGGGGAGCTGATGTCGACCTATATTCTTGCGCAGATCCTACGTGAACGTGGAGTCGCAGCAACTCGCTTCGACATCCGAGAGGTATTAAGAACCGATGGAACCTTTGGTTCGGCAGAGCCACAGCTTGAAGAAATCTCTAAGCTCGCTGAAGAAAAGCTAGTACCACTATGCGAAGAGCAGGTCGTGGTTACCCAAGGCTTTATTGGTAGTGATGCTGATGGTAATACTACCACTTTAGGTCGAGGTGGCAGTGACTATAGTGCGGCACTGATTGCCGAAGCGGTGAAAGCAAGCGGCCTTGAGATATGGACGGATGTACCAGGAATTTACACCACCGATCCACGAGTGGCGCCTAAGGCCACGCCTATCCCAGAAATCAGCTTTAGTGAAGCGTCTGAAATGGCAAACTTTGGTGCTAAGATCCTGCATCCATCGACTTTGATGCCAGCACTTCGCCACCAAATCCCTGTTTTTGTCGGCTCTTCCAAAGCCCCAGAACAAGGTGGAACTTGGATCCGCCAGGAAGTGGAAACTGCTCCGCTGTTTAGAGCACTGGCGCTGCGTGGCAATCAAACCATGGTTACTTTGCGCAGCCTAAACATGTTCCATGCCTACGGTTTCTTAGCTGAGGCATTTAAGATCCTAGCCAAGCATAAAGTCTCTGTTGACCTCATCACCACCTCTGAAGTGAGTGTGTCGCTGACATTGGATCAAACCAATACTGCTGGAGGCCCACCTCAATTGCCAGAAGGTGCTCGTGAAGAGCTAGAGCAAATGTGCAGTGTTGAAGTAGAACATGGCTTGAGCCTTGTTGCGCTGATCGGTAACAACATGAGCAATAGCCGTGGTTATGCTAAGCAAGTATTCAGTACCCTTGAAGACGTCAACTTGCGCATGATCTGCTACGGTGCAAGCCAACATAACCTTTGCTTCCTGATGCATGAATCCGAAGCCAAAGGAGCAGTTCAAGCACTGCACCAGGAACTGTTTGAGTAATCGATTTAAAAAAACAAAAAAGCGAGCCATTCAAGCTCGCTTTTTTTATTCGCCACCGACTAATTCATATTAGGCGCTAACCACTTCTCAACATCTTGTTCAGACCAACCTTTACGCTGGGCGTAATCGTCTGCCTGATCTTGCTGGATCTGAGCGATCGCAAAATAACGAGAATCTGGATGAGAGAAGTACCAACCAGAGACTGATGCTCCCGGCCACATTGCATAACTTGATGTCAGCGACATCTCAATCGACTCTTCGACTTGCAACATTTCCCAGAGGGTACCTTTTTCAGTATGCTCTGGACAAGCTGGGTACCCTGGCGCTGGACGAATACCTTGATACTTTTCACGGATAAGGTCATCGTTAGACAAGTCTTCATCGGCAGAGTAACCCCAGATTTCCTTACGTACTTTCTCATGCAAGTATTCTGCAAAAGCTTCTGCCAAGCGATCCGCTACCGCTTGAACCATAATGGCGTTGTAGTCGTCACCTTGCGCTTTATACTCATCGGCGAGCTCTCGCTCACCGACACCGCCAGTCACTGCAAAAGCACCAATCCAATCTTTCTTGCCACTAGATTTAGGCGCAACATAGTCTGACAGACAGTAGTTAAAACCTTTTGGTTTTTCCGTCTGCTGACGAAGGTTATGCAACACATGAGCGACTTCAGTGCGGCTTTCATCGGTATAAACTTCGATATCATCACCAACACTCGCAGCAGGGAAAAGCGCACACATACCACGAGCTTCCAGTAGGCCTTCTCGCTCGATACGATCGAGCCAGTCGTTGGCATCCTTAAATAGCCGCTGAGCTTCTTCACCAACGACTTCATGCTTAAGAATGGTTGGGTATTTACCAACCAAAGACCAAGTCATAAAGAATGGTGTCCAGTCGATATACTTGCGAAGTACCGATACATCAAATTGCTTGAATACATGCACACCCGGCTTAGCTGGAACTGGCGGTGTATATTCATTCCAATCGATCGCAACTCGGTTTTCACGAGCTTTATCTAAACTTACAGGTTTAGTGCGAGGCTTCTTGCGAGCGTGTTGATCACGAACTCGTTCATAATCCCTATCCAAATTCTCGACAAACTTAGGTTTGAGTTCATCAGAAAGCAAGGAAGTACATACCCCTACTGCTCGGGAAGCGTTGTTCACATAAACTACCGGCTGGTTATAGTTTTGCTCAATCTTCACTGCGGTGTGTGCTTTTGAGGTCGTAGCACCACCAATCAGTAGCGGCAAGTCAAAGCCCTGTCGTTCCATCTCTTTGGCCACATGTACCATTTCATCCAGTGATGGAGTGATCAAACCAGATAAGCCGATGATATCGACGTTCTCTTCCTTGGCCACCTTAAGGATTTTTTCACATGGAACCATCACCCCAAGGTCGATAATTTCGTAGTTATTACACTGCAACACGACGCCGACAATGTTTTTACCGATGTCATGAACATCGCCTTTTACCGTGGCGAGTAAGATTTTACCGTTGGTGCTGCCAGCTTGCTTCATTGCGTTAATGTACGGCTCCAAATGCGCAACCGCCTGCTTCATAACGCGAGCAGATTTTACTACCTGAGGCAGGAACATCTTACCTTCACCAAATAGATCGCCAACCACGTTCATGCCATCCATCAACGGGCCTTCAATGACCTCTAGTGGCTTACTAGCGTTGAGACGGGCTTCTTCGGTATCTTCAACGATAAACTCTGTAATACCTTTCACCAAAGCGTGTTCAAGACGCTTCTCGACTGGCCATTCGCGCCATTCTAGCGCTGAAGCATCATCCGCTTTACCAACAGCGTTCTCACGATACTCTTCAGCAATATCAAGTAGCAGCTCAGTCGCATCATCTCGACGGTTAAGTACCACGTCTTCAACAGCATTACGCAGCTTTTCTGGAACGTTATCATAGATTTCTAGCTGGCCTGCATTTACGATCCCCATATCCATACCATTTTTGAAACAGTGGTATAGGAACACGGCGTGAATCGCTTCGCGAACGTAGTTGTTACCACGGAAAGAGAAAGAAACGTTCGACACACCGCCAGAGATCATCGCATAAGGCAGGTCACGTTTGATATCTGCAACCGCTTCAATAAAATCAACGGCGTAGTTATTGTGCTCATCAATACCCGTTGCTACCGCAAAGATGTTCGGGTCAAAAATGATATCTTCAGGAGGGAAGCCAACTTCATCGACCAAGATATTGTATGCGTTGGTACAAATTTCCAGTTTACGCTGACGCGTTTCGGCCTGACCTACTTCATCGAACGCCATGACAATCACTGCTGCACCGTAGCGACGGATCAGCTTAGCTTGCTCAACAAATTTCTCTTTACCTTCTTTTAGTGAGATAGAGTTAACAATGCCCTTACCTTGAATACATTTAAGGCCAGCTTCTATCACTTCCCACTTGGAAGAGTCGACCATAATTGGCACTTTCGAAATCTCAGGTTCAGAAGCACATAGATTCAAGAAGCGCACCATACACGCCTCGGCATCTAGCATGCCCTCATCCATGTTGATATCGATAATTTGAGCACCATTTTCAACTTGCTGGCGAGCGACTTCCAGCGCCTCGTCGTATGCCTCTTCTTTGATTAAACGCTTGAAGCGAGCAGAACCCGTAACGTTGGTACGCTCACCTACGTTCACAAACAGAGTATCTTTCTCGATAGTCAATGGCTCTAGTCCAGACAAGCGACAAGAAGGGGTGAATTTTGGTAATGGTCTAGGAGTAATGCCTTCTACGGCCAACGCCATATGGCGAATATGCTCAGGTGTAGTACCACAACATCCACCAACGAGGTTAAGAAACCCAGAGCGTGCCCATTCACCTATATGCTCTGCCATATCTTCTGGTGATAGGTCATATTCGCCAAACGCATTCGGGAGGCCAGCATTGGGGTGAGTAGAAACATTGGTTTCAGATATACGTGAAAGCTCTTCTACGTATTGTCGCAGCTCATCAGGGCCCAAAGCACAGTTCAATCCAAACGACAGTGGACGGACGTGACGCATCGCATTATAAAAAGCTTCGGTGGTCTGTCCTGAAAGAGTACGACCAGAAGCATCAGTGATAGTGCCAGAGATCATTACAGGCAACTCGATGCCCATCTCTTCAAATACAGATTCGACAGCAAATGAACATGCTTTAGCATTAAGCGTATCAAAGATGGTTTCAATCAAGATTAAGTCTGAACCGCCTTTAATTAAAGCGCGAGTCGATTCGGAGTATGCTTCCACCAACTCGTCAAAGGTAACGTTGCGATAGCCAGGATCATTAACATCTGGAGAGATTGAACAAGTTCGGTTGGTAGGCCCTAGGACACCTGCGACATAACGAGGACGTTCTGGCGTTTTCGCCGTCCATTCATCCGCAGCGATTCGCGCAAGCTTCGCTGCCTCAAAGTTGATCTCTTCACTTAATGATTCCATGTCGTAGTCAGCCATGGCAATCGTAGTGGCGTTGAAGGTGTTAGTTTCAAGAATATCTGCGCCAGCTTCTAGATACTGGCTATGGATCTCTTTGATCATTTCAGGCTGAGTTAATACAAGTAGGTCATTGTTTCCTTTCAGGTCACAATGCCAATCGGCAAATCGCTCACCACGATAATCTTGCTCTTCCAGCTTATATCCTTGGATCATGGTACCCATACCACCATCAATCAATAAGATACGCTGGGCTAACTGTGCTTCTATTTGTTGTCTTATATTGCTTCCAGCCACACTACAGCCTCATTCCTTTTACGTTTTGTTCATCCTACCACAACAGGTATAGGAATCTAGACGTCTAAATATTCATATCAATAACAAAAAGGCAGCACATATGCTGCCTTCAACATTTCAGCGTAGGATCAATCGTCCACGGTGAATTTATCTGCTGAGAAATGCTCGAGATCATAAGGTGTTTGCTGGTAGACACAGTAGTTCAGCCAGTTCGCAAAGAGCAGGTGGCCATGACTACGCCAGCTGGCAATAGGATCATTATCGGGGTTATTGTTCGGATAGTAGTTGACCGGAATCGCAGGCTCCATCCCTTCCCCTAAATCTCGGGTATATTCGTTATGCAGAGTGTGTGAGTCGTACTCAGGGTGGCCGGTAACAAACACATTACGCTTGTCTTTGGTCGCAGCAAGGTACACTCCAGCGTCATCTGAAGTCGCCAGAATATCCAAATCCGTATGCTCTTGAAGGTACTCTGAAGAGAAATCTGCATAACGAGAGTGTGGTGCGAGGAAGCTATCATCAAACCCACGCAACAGCGCATGAAATGGCTGAAGTGTTTTGTGGAAATACACTCCGGATAGTTTCTCTTTACGAGTTTTCTTAGGCAGGTTGTATAGAAGTTTGAGACCTGCTTGAGCCGCCCAACATACGTAAAGTGTCGATGTTACATGCTCTTTTGCCCAATTCATTATCGTTTGTAGATGCTCCCAGTAGATAACATCTTCAAACTGCACTAGACCGAGTGGTGCTCCTGTAATAATCAAACCATCAAAATTACGCTCTTTGACCGCCTCAAACTGGCGGTAAAAGTTATCTAAATGCTCGGTCGGAGTATTTTTGCTTGGGCGATTATCAATACGTAGCAGTTCAATATCCACTTGCAATGGCGAGTTGGAAAGTAGACGCAGAAATTGAGTCTCCGTTTCAATCTTTTTAGGCATTAAGTTAAGAATTAATACCTTAAGCGGCCGTATTTCCTGAGTCGTTGCACGACTTTCTGGCATGACGAAGATATTCTCCTCACGCAATACATCCAATGCTGGCAACTGATCAGGTACTTTGATCGGCATCCCTCTTTCTCCTTAAAGATTTTAGACGTCTATATGGCTATAGTTATAGCAATTAGTAAGACAGATGTCGAGGGAAAAGGTTGAAGGGTTGAAGGGTTGAAGGGTTGAAGGGTTGAAGGGTTGAAGGGTTGAAGGGTTGAAGGGTTGAAGGGTTGAAGGGTTGAAGGGTTGAAGGGTTGAGCATGATGATTTTTTGGCTGCTTTTGTCAAATGCTATAGGTGGTCTGCTCTTCCCTTTTACCCTTAGTGCCAGCGTCCGTTAGCGAAGCGTTCGCTTACCGATTAAATACAACAAAGCCCCAGCGATCGCTGAGGCTCTTAAACGCAAAAAAGCCTCGTCATTCGACGAGGCTTTCGTATAAGTGGCGGAGTGGACGGGACTCGAACCCGCGACCCCCGGCGTGACAGGCCGGTATTCTAACCAACTGAACTACCACTCCGCACCAAACTTTTATATCCAAAGTCTTACCAATCTAAAATGCTTTGGACTTCAAATTGTTGTTGTAGCGCCGTCAGATTTTGATTTGAGAAGCGCAATGTACGTATGTACATGAGCATCGCAGAATCAAAAGATGCAAGCTACAGCAGCAATTTGTGTTCAAAGCCTGGCGATGTCCTACTCTCACATGGGGAAGCCCCACACTACCATCGGCGCTATTGCGTTTCACTTCTGAGTTCGGCATGGAAATCAGGTGGGTCCACAATGCTATGGTCGCCAAGCAAATTCTGTTATCGGTAAACGACCATCGGCATTCGGCCAACGGGGTCTAGCGATAATAATCTGGAAAGCTGTTCTTTGTTCTCACGCCGTCGGCCCTTAGCCGCTCGCCGTTTACCGTCTCTACACATTCAATTCGTTCTTAGCTTTGAGTCCATCAAAACCCCTTGGGTGTTGTATGGTTAAGCCTCACGGGCAATTAGTACAGGTTAGCTCAACGCCTCACAACGCTTACACACCCTGCCTATCAACGTTCTAGTCTCGAACAACCCTTTAGGACGCTTAAAGCGCCAGGGAAGACTCATCTCAGGGCTCGCTTCCCGCTTAGATGCTTTCAGCGGTTATCGATTCCGAACTTAGCTACCGGGCAATGCCATTGGCATGACAACCCGAACACCAGAGGTTCGTCCACTCCGGTCCTCTCGTACTAGGAGCAGCCCCCTTCAATCTTCCAACGCCCACGGCAGATAGGGACCGAACTGTCTCACGACGTTCTAAACCCAGCTCGCGTACCACTTTAAATGGCGAACAGCCATACCCTTGGGACCGACTTCAGCCCCAGGATGTGATGAGCCGACATCGAGGTGCCAAACACCGCCGTCGATATGAACTCTTGGGCGGTATCAGCCTGTTATCCCCGGAGTACCTTTTATCCGTTGAGCGATGGCCCTTCCATACAGAACCACCGGATCACTATGACCTGCTTTCGCACCTGCTCGAATTGTCATTCTCGCAGTCAAGCGGGCTTATGCCATTGCACTAACCACACGATGTCCAACCGTGTTTAGCCCACCTTCGTGCTCCTCCGTTACTCTTTGGGAGGAGACCGCCCCAGTCAAACTACCCACCAGGCACTGTCCTCAACCCCGATTAGGGGTCAAGTTAGAACATCAACACTACAAGGGTGGTATTTCAAGGACGGCTCCACTTGAACTGGCGCCCAAGTTTCAAAGCCTCCCACCTATCCTACACATGTAGGGTCAATGTTCAGTGCCAAGCTGTAGTAAAGGTTCACGGGGTCTTTCCGTCTAGCCGCGGGTACACTGCATCTTCACAGCGATTTCAATTTCACTGAGTCTCGGGTGGAGACAGCGTGGCCATCATTACGCCATTCGTGCAGGTCGGAACTTACCCGACAAGGAATTTCGCTACCTTAGGACCGTTATAGTTACGGCCGCCGTTTACCGGGGCTTCGATCAAGAGCTTCGACTTACGTCTAACCCCATCAATTAACCTTCCGGCACCGGGCAGGCGTCACACCGTATACGTCATCTTACGATTTTGCACAGTGCTGTGTTTTTAATAAACAGTTGCAGCCACCTGGTATCTGCGACTCTCGTTAGCTCCATCCGCAAGGGACTTCACCCACAAGAGCGTACCTTCTCCCGAAGTTACGGTACCATTTTGCCTAGTTCCTTCACCCGAGTTCTCTCAAGCGCCTTGGTATTCTCTACCCGACCACCTGTGTCGGTTTGGGGTACGATTCCTTACAATCTGAAGCTTAGAGGCTTTTCCTGGAAGCATGGCATCAATGACTTCACATCCGTAGATGCTCGACATCGTATCTCAGCGTTAAGAAGAACCGGATTTACCTAATTCTTCCGCCTACGTACTTGAACCTGGACAACCGTCGCCAGGCCCACCTAGCCTTCTCCGTCCCCCCATCGCAATTGTAAGAAGTACGGGAATATTAACCCGTTTCCCATCGACTACGCCTTTCGGCCTCGCCTTAGGGGTCGACTTACCCTGCCCCGATTAACGTTGGACAGGAACCCTTGGTCTTCCGGCGAGGAGGTTTTTCACCCCCTTTATCGTTACTCATGTCAGCATTCGCACTTCTGATACGTCCAGCAGCCCTTACAGACCACCTTCAACCGCTTACAGAACGCTCCCCTACCCCGCAACATACAAAGTTGCAGCCGCAGCTTCGGTTTACTACTTAGCCCCGTTACATCTTCCGCGCAGGCCGACTCGACCAGTGAGCTATTACGCTTTCTTTAAATGATGGCTGCTTCTAAGCCAACATCCTGGCTGTCTGAGCCTTCCCACATCGTTTCCCACTTAGTAGTAATTTGGGACCTTAGCTGGCGGTCTGGGTTGTTTCCCTCTCCACGACGGACGTTAGCACCCGCCGTGTGTCTCCCGGATAGTACTTACTGGTATTCGGAGTTTGCAAAGGGTTGGTAAGTCGGGATGACCCCCTAGCCTTAACAGTGCTCTACCCCCAGTAGTATTCGTCCGAGGCGCTACCTAAATAGCTTTCGGGGAGAACCAGCTATCTCCAGGTTTGATTGGCCTTTCACCCCTAGCCACAAGTCATCCGCTAATTTTTCAACATTAGTCGGTTCGGTCCTCCAGTTGATGTTACTCAACCTTCAACCTGCCCATGGCTAGATCACCTGGTTTCGGGTCTATATCCAGAGACTACATCGCCCAGTTAAGACTCGGTTTCCCTACGGCTCCCCTAGATGGTTAACCTTGCCACTGAATATAAGTCGCTGACCCATTATACAAAAGGTACGCAGTCACCCCACAAGGAGGCTCCTACTGCTTGTACGTACACGGTTTCAGGTTCTATTTCACTCCCCTCACAGGGGTTCTTTTCGCCTTTCCCTCACGGTACTGGTTCACTATCGGTCAGTCAGTAGTATTTAGCCTTGGAGGATGGTCCCCCCATATTCAGACAGGATATCACGTGTCCCGCCCTACTCGATTTCACTGATGATGCGTCGACAACTACGGGACTATCACCCTGTATCGTTGAACTTTCCAGAACATTCGTCTAACGCATTAAAAGCTTAAGGGCTAATCCAATTTCGCTCGCCGCTACTTTCGGAATCTCGGTTGATTTCTCTTCCTTCGGGTACTTAGATGTTTCAGTTCCCCGAGTTCGCCTCACTAACCTATGTATTCAGTTAGTGATGACCGCTTCTGCGGCCGGGTTTCCCCATTCAGAAATCCCAGACTCAAATGGTTTTTACTACCTAATCTGGGCTTATCGCAAGTTAATACGTCTTTCATCGCCTCTGACTGCCAAGGCATCCACCGTGTACGCTTAGTCACTTAACCATACAACCCGAAGGGGTCTTTACGTATGGAACCATTTGCTTTCACTTTTTAAAGTGAAGACAAACTAGCAACCAAGGTTTGTCTCTCATTATTGAATGAGCGAGAGACATTCGATTTTGCCGGACTCAAATATAAGTAACTTTCGTTACTTCCAAGAACACTTGAATGTGTGTTGGTACCTACATCTCTATGAGATATAGGATTTGAGAACTTTTAATTTGAATAACAACGCATATCTAAAAGATATGGGGATTGTTGTTATTCGTCAGCTTTCCAAATTGTTAAAGAGCAAGTTTGTTTCAGATGAAACGAACCATTTTTAAATATTCTTAAAAGAAAAAACACTTAAAGATGGTGGAGCTAATCGGGATCGAACCGATGACCTCTTCGCTGCCAGCGAAGCGCTCTCCCAGCTGAGCTATAGCCCCATCTGAGAAATGTAGTTTCCGTACTACGCTCTATATAAACCGTATCAATCTGTGTGGACACTAATCGAAGTTAATCTTTCGTATAAGGAGGTGATCCAGCCCCAGGTTCCCCTAGGGCTACCTTGTTACGACTTCACCCCAGTCATGAACCACAAAGTGGCAAGCGTCCTCCCGAAGGTTAAACTACCTGCTTCTTTTGCAGCCCACTCCCATGGTGTGACGGGCGGTGTGTACAAGGCCCGGGAACGTATTCACCGTGGCATTCTGATCCACGATTACTAGCGATTCCGACTTCATGGAGTCGAGTTGCAGACTCCAATCCGGACTACGACGCACTTTTTGGGATCCGCTCACCATCGCTGGTTGGCAACCCTCTGTATGCGCCATTGTAGCACGTGTGTAGCCCTACTCGTAAGGGCCATGATGACTTGACGTCGTCCCCACCTTCCTCCGGTTTATCACGGCAGTCTCCCTGGAGTTCCCGACATTACTCGCTGGCAAACAAGGATAAGGGTTGCGCTCGTTGCGGGACTTAACCCAACATTTCACAACACGAGCTGACGACAGCCATGCAGCACCTGTCTCAGAGTTCCCGAAGGCACACCTGCGTCTCCGCTGGCTTCTCTGGATGTCAAGAGTAGGTAAGGTTCTTCGCGTTGCATCGAATTAAACCACATGCTCCACCGCTTGTGCGGGCCCCCGTCAATTCATTTGAGTTTTAATCTTGCGACCGTACTCCCAGGCGGTCTACTTAACGCGTTAGCTCCGAAAGCCACGGCTCAAGGCCACAACCTCCAAGTAGACATCGTTTACGGCGTGGACTACCAGGGTATCTAATCCTGTTTGCTCCCCACGCTTTCGCATCTGAGTGTCAGTATCTGTCCAGGGGGCCGCCTTCGCCACCGGTATTCCTTCAGATCTCTACGCATTTCACCGCTACACCTGAAATTCTACCCCCCTCTACAGTACTCTAGCCTGCCAGTTTCAAATGCAGTTCGAGGTTGAGCCTCGGGCTTTCACATCTGACTTAACAAACCACCTGCATGCGCTTTACGCCCAGTAATTCCGATTAACGCTCGCACCTCCGTATTACCGCGGCTGCTGGCACGGAGTTAGCCGGTGCTTCTTCTGCAGCTAACGTCAAACACTAACGCTATTAACGTTAATGCCTTCCTCACTGCTGAAAGTACTTTACAAACCCGAAGGCCTTCTTCATACACGCGGCATGGCTGCATCAGGCTTGCGCCCATTGTGCAATATTCCCCACTGCTGCCTCCCGTAGGAGTCTGGACCGTGTCTCAGTTCCAGTGTGGCTGATCATCCTCTCAGACCAGCTAGGGATCGTCGCCTTGGTGAGCCATTACCTCACCAACTAGCTAATCCCCCTGGGCTAATCTGACGCGAGAGGCCCGAAGGTCCCCCTCTTTGGCCCGAAGGCATTATGCGGTATTAGCTATCGTTTCCAATAGTTATCCCCCACATCAAGGCATATTCCCAGGCATTACTCACCCGTCCGCCGCTCGACGCCGTTATCGTTCCCCGAAGGTTCAGACAACTCGTTTCCGCTCGACTTGCATGTGTTAGGCCTGCCGCCAGCGTTCAATCTGAGCCATGATCAAACTCTTCAATTTAAGATTTTGTCGACTCAATGAATACTGAACATTACATAGTAATGTTTGAATTGACTGTGCCGAATCTTTCGATTCGAATTGGTCACTCTGTTCATTGAAATCATTGTTGATACCGAAGTATCATTTTTTGATTATCATCAACGAGTGCCCACACAGATTGATAGGTTTAAATTGTTAAAGAGCTTTGCTTTCAGCACCTTAGTGCGTCAGCGAGGTGCGTATGATACACTTCTCACTTCGAAAGTCAACATAAAACTCTAAGTTTTTTTAGAGCTCTATGGTGACTCGCTTACTTTGTAAGCAAATCGAAATCAAAGCCTGGCGATGTCCTACTCTCACATGGGGAAGCCCCACACTACCATCGGCGCTATTGCGTTTCACTTCTGAGTTCGGCATGGAAATCAGGTGGGTCCACAATGCTATGGTCGCCAAGCAAATTCTGTTATATCGGCTAAAGGATTAAAGGGCCTAACGGTTTAAGGGTTAGAGCCTGCGACCTTTGGTCGATATGAATTCGGAAAGCTGTTTGTTCTCTGCCCTTAGACCCTTAAGTCCTTAGACCCTTCAACCCACTATTCAAGTTTTCTTGCTTTGAGTCCATCAAAACCCCTTGGGTGTTGTATGGTTAAGCCTCACGGGCAATTAGTACAGGTTAGCTCAACGCCTCACAACGCTTACACACCCTGCCTATCAACGTTCTAGTCTCGAACAACCCTTTAGGACACTTAAAGTGCCAGGGAAGACTCATCTCAGGGCTCGCTTCCCGCTTAGATGCTTTCAGCGGTTATCGATTCCGAACTTAGCTACCGGGCAATGCCATTGGCATGACAACCCGAACACCAGAGGTTCGTCCACTCCGGTCCTCTCGTACTAGGAGCAGCCCCCTTCAATCTTCCAACGCCCACGGCAGATAGGGACCGAACTGTCTCACGACGTTCTAAACCCAGCTCGCGTACCACTTTAAATGGCGAACAGCCATACCCTTGGGACCGACTTCAGCCCCAGGATGTGATGAGCCGACATCGAGGTGCCAAACACCGCCGTCGATATGAACTCTTGGGCGGTATCAGCCTGTTATCCCCGGAGTACCTTTTATCCGTTGAGCGATGGCCCTTCCATACAGAACCACCGGATCACTATGACCTGCTTTCGCACCTGCTCGAATTGTCATTCTCGCAGTCAAGCGGGCTTATGCCATTGCACTAACCACACGATGTCCAACCGTGTTTAGCCCACCTTCGTGCTCCTCCGTTACTCTTTGGGAGGAGACCGCCCCAGTCAAACTACCCACCAGGCACTGTCCTCAACCCCGATTAGGGGTCAAGTTAGAACATCAACACTACAAGGGTGGTATTTCAAGGACGGCTCCACTTGAACTGGCGCCCAAGTTTCAAAGCCTCCCACCTATCCTACACATGTAGGGTCAATGTTCAGTGCCAAGCTGTAGTAAAGGTTCACGGGGTCTTTCCGTCTAGCCGCGGGTACACTGCATCTTCACAGCGATTTCAATTTCACTGAGTCTCGGGTGGAGACAGCGTGGCCATCATTACGCCATTCGTGCAGGTCGGAACTTACCCGACAAGGAATTTCGCTACCTTAGGACCGTTATAGTTACGGCCGCCGTTTACCGGGGCTTCGATCAAGAGCTTCGACTTACGTCTAACCCCATCAATTAACCTTCCGGCACCGGGCAGGCGTCACACCGTATACGTCATCTTACGATTTTGCACAGTGCTGTGTTTTTAATAAACAGTTGCAGCCACCTGGTATCTGCGACTCTCGTTAGCTCCATCCGCAAGGGACTTCACCCACAAGAGCGTACCTTCTCCCGAAGTTACGGTACCATTTTGCCTAGTTCCTTCACCCGAGTTCTCTCAAGCGCCTTGGTATTCTCTACCCGACCACCTGTGTCGGTTTGGGGTACGATTCCTTACAATCTGAAGCTTAGAGGCTTTTCCTGGAAGCATGGCATCAATGACTTCACATCCGTAGATGCTCGACATCGTATCTCAGCGTTAAGAAGAACCGGATTTACCTAATTCTTCCGCCTACGTACTTGAACCTGGACAACCGTCGCCAGGCCCACCTAGCCTTCTCCGTCCCCCCATCGCAATTGTAAGAAGTACGGGAATATTAACCCGTTTCCCATCGACTACGCCTTTCGGCCTCGCCTTAGGGGTCGACTTACCCTGCCCCGATTAACGTTGGACAGGAACCCTTGGTCTTCCGGCGAGGAGGTTTTTCACCCCCTTTATCGTTACTCATGTCAGCATTCGCACTTCTGATACGTCCAGCAGCCCTTACAGACCACCTTCAACCGCTTACAGAACGCTCCCCTACCCCGCAACATAGTTGCAGCCGCAGCTTCGGTTTACTACTTAGCCCCGTTACATCTTCCGCGCAGGCCGACTCGACCAGTGAGCTATTACGCTTTCTTTAAATGATGGCTGCTTCTAAGCCAACATCCTGGCTGTCTGAGCCTTCCCACATCGTTTCCCACTTAGTAGTAATTTGGGACCTTAGCTGGCGGTCTGGGTTGTTTCCCTCTCCACGACGGACGTTAGCACCCGCCGTGTGTCTCCCGGATAGTACTTACTGGTATTCGGAGTTTGCAAAGGGTTGGTAAGTCGGGATGACCCCCTAGCCTTAACAGTGCTCTACCCCCAGTAGTATTCGTCCGAGGCGCTACCTAAATAGCTTTCGGGGAGAACCAGCTATCTCCAGGTTTGATTGGCCTTTCACCCCTAGCCACAAGTCATCCGCTAATTTTTCAACATTAGTCGGTTCGGTCCTCCAGTTGATGTTACTCAACCTTCAACCTGCCCATGGCTAGATCACCTGGTTTCGGGTCTATATCCAGAGACTACATCGCCCAGTTAAGACTCGGTTTCCCTACGGCTCCCCTAGATGGTTAACCTTGCCACTGAATATAAGTCGCTGACCCATTATACAAAAGGTACGCAGTCACCCCACAAGGAGGCTCCTACTGCTTGTACGTACACGGTTTCAGGTTCTATTTCACTCCCCTCACAGGGGTTCTTTTCGCCTTTCCCTCACGGTACTGGTTCACTATCGGTCAGTCAGTAGTATTTAGCCTTGGAGGATGGTCCCCCCATATTCAGACAGGATATCACGTGTCCCGCCCTACTCGATTTCACTGATGATGCGTCGACAACTACGGGACTATCACCCTGTATCGTTGAACTTTCCAGAACATTCGTCTAACGCATTAAAAGCTTAAGGGCTAATCCAATTTCGCTCGCCGCTACTTTCGGAATCTCGGTTGATTTCTCTTCCTTCGGGTACTTAGATGTTTCAGTTCCCCGAGTTCGCCTCATTAACCTATGTATTCAGTTAATGATGACCGCTTATGCGGCCGGGTTTCCCCATTCAGAAATCCCAGACTCAAATGGTTTTTACTACCTAATCTGGGCTTATCGCAAGTTAATACGTCTTTCATCGCCTCTGACTGCCAAGGCATCCACCGTGTACGCTTAGTCACTTAACCATACAACCCGAAGGGGTCTTTGCGTATGGCAAACAACCAAGGTTCGTTATCTCATTATTGAATGAGCGAGATAACATTCGATTTTGCCGGACTCAAATATAAGTAACTTTCGTTACTTCCAAGAACACTTGAATGTGTGTTGGTACCTAATGACTCTTTACTTAAAAAGAAGCACTAGGATTTGAGAACTTTTAATTTGAATAACAACGCATATCCGAAGATATGGGGATTGTTGTTATTCGTCAGCTTTCCAAATTGTTAAAGAGCATAATAGCCCGAAGCTTTCGCTTCAAAACCATCAATCTGTGTGGACACTAGTCAAAGATAAACTTTCGTATAAGGAGGTGATCCAGCCCCAGGTTCCCCTAGGGCTACCTTGTTACGACTTCACCCCAGTCATGAACCACAAAGTGGCAAGCGTCCTCCCGAAGGTTAAACTACCTGCTTCTTTTGCAGCCCACTCCCATGGTGTGACGGGCGGTGTGTACAAGGCCCGGGAACGTATTCACCGTGGCATTCTGATCCACGATTACTAGCGATTCCGACTTCATGGAGTCGAGTTGCAGACTCCAATCCGGACTACGACGCACTTTTTGGGATCCGCTCACCATCGCTGGTTGGCAACCCTCTGTATGCGCCATTGTAGCACGTGTGTAGCCCTACTCGTAAGGGCCATGATGACTTGACGTCGTCCCCACCTTCCTCCGGTTTATCACCGGCAGTCTCCCTGGAGTTCCCGACATTACTCGCTGGCAAACAAGGATAAGGGTTGCGCTCGTTGCGGGACTTAACCCAACATTTCACAACACGAGCTGACGACAGCCATGCAGCACCTGTCTCAGAGTTCCCGAAGGCACACCTGCGTCTCCGCTGGCTTCTCTGGATGTCAAGAGTAGGTAAGGTTCTTCGCGTTGCATCGAATTAAACCACATGCTCCACCGCTTGTGCGGGCCCCCGTCAATTCATTTGAGTTTTAATCTTGCGACCGTACTCCCCAGGCGGTCTACTTAACGCGTTAGCTCCGAAAGCCACGGCTCAAGGCCACAACCTCCAAGTAGACATCGTTTACGGCGTGGACTACCAGGGTATCTAATCCTGTTTGCTCCCCACGCTTTCGCATCTGAGTGTCAGTATCTGTCCAGGGGGCCGCCTTCGCCACCGGTATTCCTTCAGATCTCTACGCATTTCACCGCTACACCTGAAATTCTACCCCCCTCTACAGTACTCTAGCCTGCCAGTTTCAAATGCAGTTCCGAGGTTGAGCCTCGGGCTTTCACATCTGACTTAACAAACCACCTGCATGCGCTTTACGCCCAGTAATTCCGATTAACGCTCGCACCCTCCGTATTACCGCGGCTGCTGGCACGGAGTTAGCCGGTGCTTCTTCTGCAGCTAACGTCAAACACTAACGCTATTAACGTTAATGCCTTCCTCACTGCTGAAAGTACTTTACAACCCGAAGGCCTTCTTCATACACGCGGCATGGCTGCATCAGGCTTGCGCCCATTGTGCAATATTCCCCACTGCTGCCTCCCGTAGGAGTCTGGACCGTGTCTCAGTTCCAGTGTGGCTGATCATCCTCTCAGACCAGCTAGGGATCGTCGCCTTGGTGAGCCATTACCTCACCAACTAGCTAATCCCACCTGGGCTAATCTTGACGCAAGAGGCCCGAAGGTCCCCCTCTTTGAGCCGAAGCTATTATGCGGTATTAGCTATCGTTTCCAATAGTTATCCCCCACATCAAGGCATATTCCCAGGCATTACTCACCCGTCCGCCGCTCGACGCCGTTATCGTTCCCCGAAGGTTCAGATAACTCGTTTCCGCTCGACTTGCATGTGTTAGGCCTGCCGCCAGCGTTCAATCTGAGCCATGATCAAACTCTTCAATTTAAGATTTTGTCGGCTCAATGAATACTGATTACATTACATAGTAATGTTGAATTGACTGTGCCAAGCCCCCTAATGTTTCCAAAAGAAGTCTTGATTGGTCACTCAGTTCATTGAAAACCATTTTTGATTCCGAAGAATCAGTTTTGATTATCATCAACGAGTGCCCACACAGATTGATAGGTTCTAATTTTTAAAGAGCGTTGCTTTTTGAGTTACCTCTCAAAGCGGACGTGCATTCTAGCGAATCAAACCTCAGTGTCAAACACTTTTTTGAAGTTTTTTTTTGAATTTCGTTTTAAATTGAAACTCAATGCCAAATTGTTGCTTACGTCTTACTGACTTAGCTCTGAACCCTTGTGGGCTCTGCCGTGTCAGTGGAAGCGCATTATAGAGATTGCCGTCACGTTGGCAAGGGCTTTTTAAGAAAAATTTGAAAAAATCACCTTAAGCGCTCATTTATTCCTCAAATGGCTATTTATCTATATTTTAACCCAGGTATACCACAACTTATCCACAGAGTTATTATTTACTGTCCGCTAAATGTTCACTTTTATGCTCGCTACATTGCCTATAAATCTCTGTTGAGTTGAGCTGACACAAAAAAAGGCCTCAATGGGCCCTTTTGTTATGCATATAGAGGTAATAATGGCTTAAATACCAGAACCGTCTTGCTCACTGCCATCATCTTCATGAAGACCACACTCTCTTTTTAATCCAAAAAATCGAGTTTCTTCTTCTTTCATGCCTGGCTCCCACTTCACTGTGGTGTGCGTGTCACCTACTGATAAGTAACCTTCATCACGCAGTGGGTGATACGGTAGACCATGCTTTTCTAAATAGTAGTGAACATCTTTGTTGCTCCAGTCGATGACTGGAAGGAACTTGAACACACCATTTTGTATTGCAAGTATTGGTAGGTTCGCTCGAGAACTCGACTGCTCACGACGTAAACCAGAGAACCAAGTGCCCGCCTGAAGCGTATCTAGCGCTCTTCGCATCGGCTCCACTTTATTAAGACGATTGTATTTCTCAATACCTTCGACACCTTGCTCCCATAACTTACCGTAACGAGCTTCTTGCCAAGCAGGTCCTGCTTCCGCTCTAAAGATTTGTAAGTTGAGTCCTAGCTGCTCAGTCAACTGATCAATGAACTGATAGGTCTCAGCAAACAGATAACCTGTATCGGTTAATATTACCGGAACATCAGCTTTTACTTGCGAAACTAAATGCAACATGACAGCAGCCTGAATACCGAAGCTTGAAGAAACCACATGAGTGCCTTCTAAGTTTTCAAATGCCCAAGCAATACGATCTTGTGCACTCAGCTTTTCCAGATATCCATTAAGCTCAGCTAGGTGAAGACTTTGCTCCACCTTCGTCATCGACAGTAACTGTTTCAGTTCAGGTCGACTAATTACTTTATCAGGCATACAGATCCCTCTTCGACACTTTTACTTCTGCAATAACGCCTACTCGAATCACAAAATCACCAAATGCCTCTCCTGCATTGCGCTCTTTCGCCCAACGCTCAACTAAAGCGTCAATTTCTTCAAGGATCTGCTTATCAGTGATGTTTTCTTTATACATCTTAGGGATTCGAGTACCTGCACGATTACCCCCTAGGTGCAGGTTGTAACGTCCAGGGGCTTTACCTACCAGACCAATTTCAGCCAACATCGCTCGACCACAGCCGTTTGGACAGCCAGTCACACGCAAAATGATGTTGTCTTCTTTATCTAACCCATGTTTCTCCAATACGCTTTCAACTTGAGTGACAAACTCAGGTAAGAAGCGCTCTGCTTCCGCCATTGCAAGAGGACAGGTTGGGAAAGCAACACACGCCATTGAATTTTTACGCTGCTCAGAAACCGATGAATCAATCAGCCCATGCTCGAGGGCAATCTTTTCGATTTTTGCTTTCTGGCTTTTACTTACGCCTGCAATGATTAGGTTCTGGTTAGCAGTCATGCGGAAATCACCTTTGTGGATCTTGGCTATCTCTGCAACACCTGTCTTGAGCGGTTTGTTTGGGTAATCTAGTAAACGGCCATTTTCAATAAACAGAGTTAGGTGCGATTTACCATCAATGCCTTCAACCCAGCCAATGTTGTCACCACGCTCGGTGAATTCATACGGACGGCTTTGTTCGAAACTCACTCCTGCACGCTTTTCAACTTCAGCCCTAAATACATCAATACCAACACGGTCTAATGTGTACTTTGTCTTAGCATTTTTACGGTTTGAGCGATTACCCCAGTCACGCTGAGTTGTCACTACTGCGGCAGCAACTTCTAATGTTTTCTCTAGTGGAATGAAACCAAAATCATCTGCTTTACGGGCATAAGTAGAGGTATCGCCATGAGTCATGGCCAACCCACCACCAACCAATACATTGAAACCCACCAGTTTGCCATTTTCGGCAATAGCGACAAAGTTTAAGTCATTAGCGTGAACATCCACATCGTTTCTAGGCGGGATCACCACTGTTGTCTTGAACTTACGTGGTAGGTAATTACTGCCGAGGATCGGCTCCTCGTCCGTCCCTTCAACTTTTTCACCATTGAGCCAGATCTCGGCATACGCTTTGGTCTTTGGCAACAGGTGTTCACTGATTTTTATCGCCCACTCGTAGGCTTCTTGGTGCAACTCAGACTCTACTGGGTTGGTCGTACACAGTACGTTACGGTTTACATCCCCAGCAGTAGCAATTGAATCGATACCAATACTATTCAGAGTCTGGTGCATTAGCTTGATGTTTGGCTTGAGCACACCGTGGAACTGGAACGTCTGGCGAGTGGTAAGACGTAAGCTGCCATATAACGTATGGTCAGTCGCAAACTTGTCGATTGCCAACCATTGTTTAGGGGTGATGACACCACCAGGCATACGTGCACGAAGCATCACATTATGCAAAGGCTCTAGCTTTTGCTTAGCACGCTCATTGCGGATATCACGGTCATCTTGCTGGTACATCCCATGGAAACGGATCAACTGAAAGTTATCTGCGGTGAAACCACCAGTGATTTGATCTTTCAGGTCCGCTTCAATTGTCCCGCGTAGAAAGTTACTTTCACGTTTTAGACGCTCATTATCAGAGAGAGGCCCAAGCGTCTGACCTAATACTGTTTGCTCTGTCATTAGTACACATCCCTTTGATAGCGTTTTTGTTTACGTAAGTCGTTAATGAATTGCTCTGCATCTTGCTGTGATAATTTGCCTTCGTTAACTGCAACAGTCACAAGTGCGTCGTTAACGTCTTTAGCCATACGAGTCGCATCACCACATACGTAAATGTACGCCCCCTCTTGAATCCACTGCCATACCTCGGCGCTGTTCTCTAAAATGCGGTGCTGAACATAAACTTTTTCAGCTTGGTCACGGCTAAATGCCACGTCTAAACGAGTCAGCAAACCAGACTTAAGGTACTTTTGCCATTCCACCTGGTACAGGAAGTCTTGAGTGAAGGTGCGATCGCCAAACAGTAACCAGTTCTTACCCTCAGCATCACGGTTATCACGCTCTTGTACAAAGCTACGGAATGGTGCGATACCTGTCCCCGGACCGATCATGATGATAGGCGTTGAGTCATCTTGTGGCAGTTTGAAGTTATTGTTGTTTTCAACAAAGACTTTAACTTCTCCCCCTTCCTCTAAGCGCTGAGCAAGGAAGCTTGATGCACCACCAAAGCGTTTTTCATCGCCCTTGTCATACTCAACCAAACCAACTGTTAAATGTACTTCTTCATCGACTTCACTTTGCGCAGAAGCGATAGAATATAGACGAGGTGTCAGACGACGCAGTAGACCAACCAACTGCTCTGCACTTAATTTAGTTTTCTTCTCTGCTAGGACATCCACAATTTGGGTGTTACCTGCGTACTCACGTAATTTGTCTTTATCTGCTACCAACTTTTCAAGCTTCTTGCTTCCGGATAGTTCACTAAACTTAGTGACCAACTGTGGATTGGCTGCGGTGATTTCATACTTACTCACTAAAGCGCTGTGAATAGATAGACTCTCACCATCGACTTCAACGCTTTCAACACCAGATAGACCGACTTTGTCCAATATTGCATTAGCAAGATCTGAGCTATTTTCAAACCAAACACCTAATGCATCGCCCGGCTGGTAAGTAATTCCTGATTCATCTAAATCAATTTCAACATGGCGAACGTCTTTACCTGAATCACGGCCAGTGATCTTTTGACTGGTTAGAAGCGTGGCAGTGTATGGACTTTGTTTAGTGTAAGCACTGTGAGTTGCCTGCTGCCCAACCGGAAGTTGAACCACTTCAGCTTCTGTGTCCCCTGCAAGAGCTTCTTTGACTTGCTCTAGTGCTTGCTGACGCCACTGCGCTGCAGGTGCGTCGTAATCAACGTCACAATCAATACGATCAATAAAGGAAGTTGCACCCAACTTAGATAAGTAAGCATCAAAGTCTTTACCGGTTTGGCAGAAGAACTCATAGCTTGAGTCGCCCAAACCAATCACACCATATTGGAGATTGCCCAACTTTGGCGCTTTTTTCGATTGAAGGAATTCATGCAGCTCCATAGCATTATCAGGTGCTTCACCTTCACCATTTGTCGATGCAACGATGATGACGTGCGTCTCTTTCGCTAAGTTCTTACCTTTGTAGTCGCTTGCATCAAATAGTTGAGCTTCAATACCCGACGCTTTAGCTTCATCAAGCAAAGATTCTGCAACGCCTTTGGCATTACCTGTTTGCGAAGCGTAGATAATAGTCAGCTTGCCTGCAGGTTTTGCAGCGACAGCGGCTGCAGCTTGAGTGATCGGTGCTGCTGCACCTGCGGTTTCAGTTTGGCTAATGCCCCAAAAATACCCGCTTACCCAGGCAAGCTGTTGAGGTGATAGCTCGGCAATCGCTTGTTGTAATTGACCTATTTGTTGGTCGTTTAGTGGACTTGCGAGTGCGGAAAGTTGCTTAAGTAACATGTCACGACATCCCTATTCATTGCGTGACGATAGATTAACCACTCCTTTTAATAATAAAAAAGAATAGAAATACATGTTTTATTACTTTTTGGATTAAGAGAAGAATTGTAGTGGGGTGTTTTCTATCGCTCTTCCACTCGAACTTGGCGAAAGCCTACCGCTAAAGCGGACTTAGACGCCGTATCGATATCGACGTAATGACACTCTTCACCATGGGTATCAGTAAGAAGAATAAAGCCACCGCGAGAATGACGAAACTCAACGATCCAGCTTCCTTCCTGGATTGATGGTTCAACAATGGCTTCAATTAATTGCTGCTTTTGGTACAAGTTTCTTAGTTCAGAAATGGTCATCATAGCCTCCAAGCACAGATTTCCGTCCACTAAGAATGGTTCAAAAGCGAAAGGTTGTAAAATTTATGTTAACTACAAACAACCTTGTTCTCAAAAAAGAGAGTTATAAACCTAGCTCGACACCAATAAAGAAACCATGGGTCAGATAAAAGTCGTTATCGGCCATAAAGTCGAATTTGTATTCTGTGGCGCGATAACCTCCTCGAATTGCAGCATCAAATTTCTCAATATCAAAATCGTAGCGAACACCTGCGGTCAGATCTGCGGTTTTATTCCCACTACGATTGGCAAAATCAAATTCTCCGATAATAGAGAAGTCTGAGTTAGGGACATTAATTTCTGCATTCGCATGCCAACTGAAAATGCGCTTGGTAAATGTGCGCTCGGTTTGGGCTGGATTACGATAATCTCCATCGGCATAGGTCGACCAAGTTGCACCGATATCGAAATGCATGAGATCATGCTCGATAATGTCGTAATATAGCGTGTAATCATATTTGTTGTACTCAATATACTCTCCTTCAACAGGGGTATATCGTACGCGAAAGTTAGGCACATAAGGATAGTTATGCTCTATCGCCAGATAGAACGGCACTCGTGCTTCAACCGAATCTTGGTGGATAGTTTCTTTACTCTGTTCCACTTGCGTTCGAGCACCCCAGTAATCAATGCCAAAACGAAAGTTTAGCTCGGACTCTTGTGCTGCCAATCCTGTTGATGTCGCAGCCAAACCTACAAATGCCAAACAGCTAGTCAAGTGAGCTCGCATAAAAAATATCCACCTCAAACGTATGATTTGAAGTGGATACTAGCACAAATACCGTATAGGGAAATGATAGGTAGGAAAAATCTATCGAGGGCAGTAGACGTAATTCTTGAAGAACCACCAGCCCAAGGCAATCACTATGATCCAAGGTAAGATCTTAAAGACAAAACCGACCATGCCGAGCAACAGCATAACGACAAAGGTAATCGCCCCCGCAGCAAACACTGTCATCATAGTCACACCAGTAAATACCAAAATTCCCAAAAACATCAGCACGAACAGTAGTTCAAACATACCTTTCTCCTAGCGTCTTGTTCTCTATGTACTACCAATAGAGTTTGCACAAACTGCGCCAAGATAAACAATTTCAATAAGCATTTGATTTAAATGAAAATAAAAAGCCATCGAAATAATCGATGGCTTGGCATAGGTAGTGATCTGGTAAATTTCACCAGTTAATGTGGTAAATATTACACATCTAACTCAGCTGGAATTTTTGCTAGTGCGGCTTCCACCACCTCAATACCAGAACCTGGTTTATGAGCATTTTCACTAATGTAGCGACGCCATTGACGTGCCCCAGGCATATTTTGGAACAGCCCCAGCATGTGGCGAGTGATATGGCCCAAATAAGCACCCTTCGACAGCTCTTGCTCGATATATGGGTACATGGCTTTCACCACGTCACTGCGCTTAATCACTGGTTTGTCTAGACCAAATATTTGCTGATCGACCTCTGCGAGAATATAAGGATTTTGATACGCTTCTCGACCAATCATCACCCCATCTAGGTGGGCTAAATGCTCTTTGGTTTCTTCTAGCGTTTTTACACCGCCGTTAACGGCAATGGTCAGCTGTGGGAAGTCTTTTTTAATCTGGTAAGCACGTGGGTAATCCAATGGTGGAATTTCACGGTTTTCTTTCGGGCTTAAACCACTTAACCAAGCTTTGCGTGCATGGATGGTAAACTGATCAACACCACCTTGCTCATGAACAATTTGTACAAAGCGAGTCAGGAACTCGTACGAGTCTTGATCGTCAATCCCGATTCGAGTTTTCACCGTCACTGGTACATCAACCACATCACGCATTGCCGCAACACACTCTGCTACAAGCTCAGGCTCAGCCATTAAGCAAGCCCCGAAACGGCCGTTTTGAACGCGATCGGATGGACAGCCAACGTTAAGGTTGATCTCATCATATCCACGCTCTGCTGCCAACTTAGCGCAAGTTGCTAGGTCTTGCGGGTTAGAGCCACCTAGTTGCAGCGCAAGTGGATGTTCTTGCTCGCTATAAGCAAGAAAGTCACCCTTACCATGAATGATAGCGCCAGTGGTCACCATCTCGGTATAAAGCAGAGTTTGCTGGGAAAGAAGGCGATGGAAATAACGGCAGTGGCGATCTGTCCAATCAAGCATTGGAGCAACTGATAAACGCTGCATTGAAAAATTGCTATTTTGTTCAGGGTTAGACACGAAATACCTCACATCACTGGTTCAATACAGACAAACTGGCTCGATAGCCAAAAATTAGACGCAGGATTATACACATGCATCGCCTTGAGATCAGCCCATATTCCACCTAAGCCAAAGGTGTGATTTGACCAAGATAACCATAAACGATTGAGTTTGATTGAGCTTTACACCTAAACCAAACATTGATTCCAGCATCAAATTTGCTTACGGTAGTGAAAAAAGTACCTTCTGCTGCCGAATTGGTAGCATAAATGGTATATTATTAGACATGTGCACCAAAAGGTGAGCAACTTGAAGCAAGCGTTGATTACACAAGTAGAAGAAATTTGCCAAAGTCGAGGCGTGCGGTTAACACCACAGCGTAAACGAGTCTTTGAGCTAATTTGTCAGAATAAAAGAGCCTCAACAGCCTACGAGCTGCTTGATGAACTCAAGTTGACAGAGCCACAAGCGAAACCACCAACGGTATATCGTGCGTTGGATTTTCTTCTCGGCCAAGGCTTTATCCATCGTGTGGAATCAACCAATAGCTATATTTCATGCTGCTCATGCGGTGGTAATAAGCATTTCTCGCATTTGATGATCTGCGATAATTGCGGAGACGTCATCGAACTGCAGGACGATGATTTGGTTGCACTACTAGCGAAAAATGTGGAGAAGCAAGGATTCAAACTGACACATCATGTCATTGAGACCCATGGTACTTGCCAAAATTGCATCTCTTCCGAAACAGATAACAAATAAGAAAGAACGATATGCGCGCTGAGTTTGTAAACCCGTTTTTAGCATCACTAATGAACGTGCTGAAAACTATGGCTTCTTTGGAACTAAAACCACAAAAGCCTCGAATCAAAAAAGATGAAATTGCCCGCGGTGACGTGTCTGGCCTAATTGGTATGGTCGGTACGCAAACGAAAGGCTCTATGTCGATTACTTTTGATGAGGGTCTAGCCCTAGAAATCATGCAAAACATGCTAGGTGAGCGTCCAAACGGTCTTAATGAAGAAGTGACTGACATGGTCGGTGAAATCACCAACATGGTAACGGGCGGTGCAAAGCGTATTCTTGCGGAAAGTGGTTTCGACTTTGATATGGCAACACCTGTGGTAGTTTCTGGTAAAGGCCACACCATTCGTCACAAATGTGAAGGTGCTATCATCATCATGCCATTCAGCTCTGAGTGGGGTAACGCTTTCATCGAGATCTGTTTCGAATAAGCGTCATTCAAAATTAATTTTGAAAAGCTGGCCACTGGCCAGCTTTTTTAATGCCCATAAAAAAACCTCACTGCTAATAGTGAGGTTTATCTAGCAATCTACTAAGAAGTGCTGACTAAAAGTAAGCCAGCCCTTTATCCCTTAGCGATAGCGTCCATTAACCGTTTACCGACGATTTAAGCCTTAAACGCCTTAAACGCATTAATCAAACCGTTGGTCGAACTATCATGAGAGCTAATTTCAGACTCGTCCGCAAGCTCAGGTAGGATTTGGTTGGCTAGTTGCTTACCAAGCTCTACACCCCACTGGTCAAAGCTGAAGATGTTCCAGATAACACCTTGTACGAAAATCTTGTGCTCGTACATTGCGATCAGGTTACCTAGTGTCTTAGGTGTGATTTGCTTAACCAAGATAGAGTTGGTTGGGCGGTTACCTTCAAATACTTTAAACGGTACTAGGTCTGCGACTTCTTCTGCCGTTTTACCCGCTTTAGCGAACTCTTCACGTACTGTCTCTTGTGTCTTACCAAACGCAAGAGCTTCCGTTTGAGCAAAGAAGTTAGACATCAGTTTCTGGTGGTGATCGCCTGCTGGATTGTGGCTGATCGCCGGAGCAATAAAGTCACAAGGGATCAATTTAGTGCCTTGGTGTACCAACTGGTAAAAAGCGTGTTGACCGTTAGTACCCGGCTCACCCCAGATAATTGGACCCGTCTGGTAATCGACTTCATTACCACCACGATCTACACACTTACCGTTAGACTCCATGTTACCTTGCTGGAAGTATGCTGCGAAGCGATGCATGTATTGGTCGTACGGCAAGATAGCTTCAGACTCAGCGCCATGGAAGTTGTTGTACCATAGGCCAATTAGCGCAAGGATCACAGGTACGTTTTGCTCGAAATCTGTCTCAGCAAAGTGCTTATCCATCTCGTGAGCACCAGATAGCAGCTCGATGAAGTTATCGTAACCAACAGCAAGAGCGATAGACATACCGATTGCAGACCATAGAGAGTAACGACCACCAACCCAGTCCCAGAACTCAAACATGTTGTCAGTATCAATACCAAACTCAGCCACAGCCTGACCATTGGTCGAAAGCGCTGCGAAATGCTTAGCCACGTGCGCTTGGTCGCCTGCTGCTTCTAGGAACCAATCACGCGCAGTGTGAGCGTTGGTCATGGTTTCTTGAGTAGTGAAGGTCTTAGATGCCACTAGGAATAGTGTTGTTTCAGGGTCAACATTCTTCAGTGTTTCAACGACGTGAGTGCCATCTACGTTAGATACAAAGTGCAGCTTGAGGTGGTTTTGGTACGGCTTAAGCGCCTCTGTCACCATGTAAGGACCCAAGTCAGAGCCACCGATACCAATATTCACTACGTCAGTGATCGCTTTGCCCGTGTAGCCTTTCCACTCACCAGAGATCACACGCTCAGTGAAACCTTTGATCTTCTCCAGCACAGCATTCACCGCTGGCATAACATCTTCACCGTTTACATTCACAGCTGTGTTGCTACGGTTGCGAAGCGCCGTGTGAAGCACTGCACGACCTTCAGTTTGGTTAATGAAATCACCACCAAACATCGCATCGATTGCGCCTTTTAGCTCGGTCTCTTGAGCCAAAGCAAATAGGTGCTTCATTGTCTCTTGGTCAACTAAGTTTTTAGAGTAGTCAACAAGGATGTCGCTACCGAACTTTGCAGAGAACTCATTGAAGCGCTGTGGGTTTGCAGCAAACAGTGCTTTCAAATCCATATCTTGTGCTGATTCGAAATGAGCAGTTAGAGCTTTCCAAGCTTGCGTTTGGGTTGGATTGATATTTTTTAGCATGGTGATAAATCCCAATGATCCTTTGGTGTCGTCTTCCAGCCTCATGCCAGAATAACTTTTCCAGTTTTAAGCAAATAAATTGGCGTACGCCGCAACCCTACTTAATCCACCCTCTTCTAGTGCTAGCGAAGAAAAGGCCGGGCCCCCAAAGTAGAGTTGTTGTAATAATATTTCAGGATTTGGATTATGGCGTAATGACCGTACACCAACCATGAGGTGGGTCACGATAACCAATTCCTAATGCCCAACTCTTGGTTAGACTAGTATTATGTGCACACCCTGTACATTGAGGAACCAAGCATGTGGTCACAAGTTAGCCTCAAAGTGGCACCCAAATCCCGAGGGTTCCACCTTATCACTGATGAAATTGAACAACAAATAACGCAGATCAATCAAATACGCGTTGGTCTGTTACATCTGTTTATTCAGCATACCTCGGCAAGTTTAACCATTAATGAAAATGCCGATCCCACTGTGCGCTGTGATATGGAAGCACACTTTAACAAGTTTGTGCCAGAAAGAGCGCCTTACTACCGCCATACTTACGAAGGGGACGATGACATGCCTGCGCACATCAAAGCCTCAACGTTGGGCACGAGCGTGACCATCCCAATCAGTCATGGCCGCTTAGCCTTGGGAACATGGCAAGGCATCTACCTTGGTGAGCATCGAGACCATGGTGGTGCTCGCACCATAATTGCTACGATCCAAGGCGAGTGAAAGGTGCATAAAAAAGCCCAGCATTACGCTGGGCCCTGTTCAAAACGGTTGGTTAACCATCACTCTAAAGAGTCCTTCCTCACTGCCCGCAGCAATTTCGGTGCGAACCACAATGCCTTCCACTTGGAAACGAATGCCTCCACCGGCGTTCCATTTCATGTCAGTATGAAGCGTTTTTAGATTAAGCTCGTCGGCAACTCGACCTGCATCAATAAAGGCGACAAACTGCCACCAAGGCACGTCATACCAATTGAATACTGGCCAAGACCCTAGCGGTTGCCACTCAGGCATAACTCGATACTCAACACTGTAGTGCACCGCTGAGCGACCATGATAACGCTCACCGCTATAACCACGTAAACGATATAAACCACCTAGCGTTACGCCAGCGTATTCAGGTGGACGATGGCATATCTCTTGATCGCATTGGTTCCAAGTAGGGGTGTCTGCCAGATAAGCGTCTAATGAGAGCACTTGACTACTAAACACTCCTTCCCATGCGCCTAAGTCATAGTGACGGCTATGGTCAGCTTCAACTACCACCCACTGGCTACCGTCTGAAGTTGAAGGCGAGTAAGTCAAATCGAAGTTGGTTTTACTGCCTTGTGAAGGATTTCGCACATCATTACGATTATCCCACTCATAACCAAGCTTTACGCCCCAAGTTGATTCGGGGATATCAGCAGCCTCAGGCACGTCTAATATACGTCGATGATAAAACGGCTCTACGATCACTGAGCTAACACCACTTTCGCTCGGATCAGAACCGGTAATTTCTCTCGTTGGTCTTTTCGCCTGTTGAATACCATTTTTCGCCACTGCACCAAAAGGCAGTACGTATTCCATGGTTAAACGATAACGATCTTCTTCGCCATCGGTGGTAATGGCTTGGTCAAAGCTCGAGTCATTGCTGCCGCTATCGCCAATAAAGTAGTCGTAACCTGCGTATTTGGCGTTGTAGGCATCCATACTCAGAAGGATCGAGTCACCAATACGAAAGTTATTGTAGTTAACGTAGGTGATGGTTGTGCCTTTGCTGGAGCTCAGGCCCGATATAACAAAGCCATCTGTCTCTTGTATTAGCCCTTTAATGAGGCCAGCAGCACCTACAGTGGTTCCTAAAGTGTCAGTAGAAAAGGCAAACGGAACCGCCGCAGAGTCTTCAAACCAGTCGTACCAATTGTTACGAGCGGCCTGCGTTGTTGTCGCTACACAGCACAGTGATATAGCGGCCCATCGATTGAAATGACTCACCATGGTTTAATCTTCACTGTAAGACATCTCGACACGAGACGTCAGCTTAGTCACTAACTCATAGCCGATGGTTCCAACATGGGCAGCGACTTCTTCCACAGGCAGCTCACCTCCCCACATAATCACTTCGTCACCCACTTTGTCATCAGCGTCAGGGCCAAGATCAATCGTGATCATGTCCATTGACACACGCCCACAAATCGGAGCTCGTCGGCCATTAACTAGAACTGGTGTACCATTAGGTGCCATGCGCGGATAGCCATCACCGTAACCAATCGCTATCACGCCAACTTTGGTATCTTGCTCAGCACACCAAGTTGCGCCATAGCCAACGCACTCGCCTTGCTTAACATTACGTACAGCAATCAAGTGAGAAGAGAGTGTCATGGCCGGTTTAAAGCCCATTGACTGTGCACTCTTGTCGGCAAAAGGTGACACACCATACATGATGATCCCTGGTCTTACCCACTCTAAATGGCTATCTGGCCAGGCTAAAATTCCGGCGGATGCCGCCAATGAGCGCTCGCCTTTACAACCTTCCGTCAATTGAGTGAACAGGCTAATTTGCTCTGATGTGATGGATTTATCTATCTCATCAGCGCAGCCAAAGTGACTCACATAGCGAAGGGGTTTAGCGACGTTGTTACACGCTTTCAGTCTGGCAACAAAGTCACCGTACTGCTCAGGGTGCACGCCTAAACGGTGCATTCCAGAGTCAACTTTGAGCCACACCTTAACAGGTGTTTCAAGCTTGGCTTGCTCAAGTGCCTCAAGTTGTTCATAGCAGTGCACTGCAGTTTGGATATTGTTGGTCACTAGGATCGGCAGATCGGTCGGCGAATAGAAGCCTTCCAACAATAAAATGGGCTTCACGATGCCACTTGCTCTTAGTTGCAGTGCCTCTTCAATACGAGCCACACCAAAAGCATCAGCATCTTCAGCGTGTTCTGCGATGTGGGTTAATCCATGCCCATAGCCGTTAGCTTTTACCACGGCCATCACCTTACTCTTGGGTGCTTGTTTTTTTACTTGGCGTAGGTTGTGTTTCAGCGCACCTAAATCAATGTGCGCACACGCCGCTTTCATGTAACTCACTCAAACACCTATTACTCTTCGTCCACATCAAACGCAGGACCTGCGTAGTTATCAAATCGAGAGAACTGACCTTGGAAGGTCAAACGCACTGAACCGATTGGACCGTTACGCTGCTTACCTAGGATAATTTCTGCGGTTCCCTTCATCGAACTATCTGGGTTGTAGACCTCATCACGGTAAATAAACATGATCAAGTCGGCATCCTGCTCAATAGAGCCCGATTCACGAAGATCCGAGTTCACCGGGCGTTTATCCGCACGCTGCTCTAGGGAACGGTTAAGCTGAGACAGCGCTACTACAGGAACGTTCAGCTCTTTTGCCAGCGCTTTAAGCGAGCGAGAGATCTCAGCAATTTCCAAAGTACGGTTTTCCGTAAGTGACGGCACACGCATCAACTGAAGGTAGTCGACCATGATCATGCTAAGACCACCATGCTCACGAGCAATACGGCGCGCACGAGAGCGCACTTCAGTTGGAGTCAGACCTGAGGCATCATCGATGTAGATGTTCTTTTTCTCCATCAACATGCCCATAGTTGACGAAATACGCGCCCAATCCTCATCATCTAACTGACCAGTACGGATCTTGGTTTGGTCAACACGAGAAAGGGATGCCAACATACGCATCATCAACTGTTCTGATGGCATCTCTAGAGAGAAGATAAGTACGGGTTTGTCTTGCGACATTGCGGCGTTTTCACATAAATTCATCGCAAAGGTAGTGTTGTGGACACAGATATCTTGAGCGATAAAGTTGTGCGTCTCAGGCACGGTGAGATCGTACACCTGCTTCTCACCCAGAGATTCGATTGAGACTACGCTATCCCAATAGAGATCAGAACGGCTTAGCTTGTCTAGATATTCATCGTTTAGCAGTTTGGCAAATAGCGCCGCTCGCTGACGGGAGATATTACGTTTACTCTCACCTTGAAGATGTGGATTGTACCCTTCTGGATAGTTCAGACCCGCCGCTTGATATAGTTCTTTCCAGCTACGATCTTTTTTCTGCTCCAGTACATACTCGTTGACTGAATCCGGCAGAGCATCAAGGTTGCTATGTTCAGCTTTTGACTGCAACAAAACAGAGACTTCTTGCGTAGCTGCGGCTTTACCAAAGATGCCAATCTGCTCAATAAAGCGTAATTGGCTGCTTTGGTCCATGATCTCAAGCTCGAAAGCTTGATTGGCTTTATGGCGTAATTTCGCAATCACTCCAAAACGCAACAGAAGGTGCTGCAATGAACGAATTAATGACTCGCTCGAAGAGGCATAGCTAATACGAGATTGCTGGTTGGCTTGGACAAACGCACTACCGTCACAAGAGTAAAGACGGTTGATAAACAGTGCCAGCTGCTCTTTAGGCAGAGTGAAAACGGCCTTGGGTAACTGTTTTTCAATCGCCAGTTTATTCCATACACCATGCTTAGCTAAAAACTCAGATACGGCGTTGGCACTGTTTTTCGTCAACGCCGAAAGAGTAGGAATACCCATCTCCGATAGATCAAGTTGCAGCAAGTCAATCACTGACTCCAACACAGGCTGACTTGGTACACAGATACCCTTACGCCATTGTGAAACGGTCGATTTCGCCACATTGAGCTGGGTTGCTAGATCTTGACCAGTCATGGCTTGGGCTTTCATTGCTTGAGTCAGATGCTCGGCAAACCGTTGGCGATATTGCTGTGTTTCAGGCAAATCGCGACTCACACGAAATGATGGTGTTCTGTGCTCACACTCGATAGCGATAACATCAACAGCGTCAAAGCCAGACATTGCCTGAGTAAAGTCATCAACAATTTCTTGATTACTGTTGGTAAAGATTGGGCTGCTTTGGGTCGTGCCACCATCGCCCAAGAAATAGGCTAGGGCTTTCACCTCATGCTCTGGCATCGCTTGTTGACCAAATACCGCAAGCTCTCGTGGCACTGCAACACGGTCACCAACAGCTACGTTCTCCAACGGCTGCCAGCCGTTGCCTGTTAAAAACGGGTGTGTGAGAGTTGTCTCGATCACACGCCCTAAGGCCGTTGTCACTCGAAAAACGGGTTTGAGACCGTCATCGACAAAATCAGATGCTTGTGCCTCAACTAGGTGGTAGTCATTGTTCACCGATAGCAAATTTGCTTGCTTACGAGCGACCAACTCGTCAATAGTATTCAACTCACCAGTGGCAGGGTCAGCGATCAAAGAGCCAGATACAATGCACTTACCCATTGATGGACGCGCCGCCACAATGATCAAATCAGAACCTTGAAGGCCTGCTGTTTTCTTGTTGAGATCGCTAAAGCCAGTGTTAACGCCCGTAACACCATCTTGTGGCGTTTTGTACAGAATTTCGATTCGTTCTAGGGTCTTTTCTAGAATGTTATCGACATTTTGTGGGCCTTCGTTTTCACTGGTACGAGACTCTGCAATAGCAAAGACTTTACTCTCCGCCATATCCACCAGCTCTTCCGAAGAGCGACCTTGAGGGTCGTAACCTGCATCGGCAATTTCATTGGCGACACCGATCAGACCACGAACCATGGCACGCTCGGCAACAATATCCGCATATGCGTTAATATTTGCTGCACTTGGTGTGTTTTTGGCCAAATCAGCAAGGTAAGCAAAACCTCCCACTTCATCCAGTTGCTCGCGCTGTTCGAGAAACTCTGATAGGGTAATTAAATCAAGTGGTTGGCTATCTTCCAATAGAGCTTTCACCCCTTCGAAGATCAAACGATGAGGTCGACTGTAAAAGTCAGAAGCAATGACTCGCTCAGCAACGGTATCCCAGCGTTCATTGTCCAACAATAAGCCACCGATAACTGACTGCTCAGCCTCTAGTGAGTGTGGAGGAACTTTGATAGCATCCACTTGGCTATCTACTGGTTTTTGGTTGCGATTGTCTGCCATGGTTATCTCAGAAAACGGTTATTGACCGCCCATTATAACCAAGATAAGTCGTTTGTAATCTGTTGTGAGTAATTTAACGCATGCCTGACGCAGGCTTTACGTACCGTCTCTACAATTGCCATCCGTATAATTTCATGATGAGGTTTTTAGTGTTTAGAATTTCTTTGCTAGCAATATGCCTATTGGGCACTACTGCGGTGTATGCAGAGGAGAGTACGGACACTGTTGAGCCTTTGCCTTCCCCACTCGATATGGAAGTGGAATTTGGTTATCAAGCACATACTGGAAACACCAATAATGAGTCGATCAATGGTCGTTTAGCGGCCAGCTATATCGAAGGTCGATACCGTACCACGGGTGAGTTTAAATACTACAAACTGGATAAAGATGGCGTTGAGGATAAAAACCAGTCCAACTACAAGATTCAGTCAGACTACAAATTAGGCCCTAGAACCTACCTGTACGGTAACTTCAATGGAGTAGACTCCAAATACAGTGCTTACTTCAAGGATTATACCTTTTCAGGTGGTGTGGGTTATCAGTTCTCACATACCGATGATTTTACTCTAGAAGCCGAATTAGGTCCGGGTTACCGCCACCAGCAACCCAACCTAGATGAGCTTGACGATGATGACCTGATCTTCCCACATAATGTGGATGAAGCTATCTTTCGTGGCAACATCAACAGTGTCTGGCAAATTCTCGATAACCTCGCTTTCAGCGCCGACGTTTCTGTCGTGGCGGGACGCTCGAATGCCCGCTGGGACAGTGAGCTCAGCCTAACTAATAACATCACCGACCAAGTCAAACTAAAGGTTATTCACAACCGTACTTATCACGATAAAGTACCAAGTAATCTAGAAAAAACCGACAGTGTGACCTCGGTAAACCTCTTAGTACATTTCTAAGCATTATTCCATTCCATACGCAAATTATAAATTTCTTGAACAATCGGATTTAAGAATCTAGGTTTATTAACAAGATTGCAACAGTTGCAGTTTTGACTGTTTGATTCAGTTTTTATTCAAAGCTGATAAAACGCACAGCGGGCTATTTGTTGATAGGGATTTGTGCCCGCCTTAAGTTTGCGCCAATTGGCATACGCCAATCGCAACCGCAGGGAGACACTCCGTGAAGAAATACCTTTTTTGGGGATTGGGATTTGCGCTAAGTCCTACCTTGGTGTTCGCGAATAGCCAGTACAACTTGACCCAAGGGGTCACTCAAATCAGTGAAGAAGTCTATCAACTGCACATGTTGATATTCTACATCTGCTGCGCCATCGCCCTAGTCGTGTTTGGGGTGATGTTCTACGCCATCTTCAAACACCGCAAATCCAAAGGTGCGGTGCCTGCTAACTTTCATGAAAGCACCAAAGTTGAGGTTATCTGGACACTCGTCCCTATCCTTATTCTGATTGGTATG
The DNA here is from genome assembly GCF_023716565.1 of Vibrio sp. SCSIO 43136. Lineage (NCBI taxonomy): Bacteria > Pseudomonadati > Pseudomonadota > Gammaproteobacteria > Vibrionales > Vibrionaceae > Vibrio > Vibrio sp. SCSIO 43136. Next base: position 2,873,263 of record NZ_CP071848.1, read on the forward strand.
GCAATTCCAGCCACCAAGACTTTGATTGCTATGGAAGATACCTCGGAATCAGAGTTGACGGTCAAGGTGACAGGCTCTCAATGGAAATGGCACTACAGCTATTTTGGTGAAGAGGTCGAATTCTATAGCTTCATGTCGACCACAGAAAAACAGATTGAAGGTGAAGAAGCCAAAGGCGCTCATTACCTGCTAGAAGTTGATAAACCCTTGGTGCTTCCAATTAATCGCAAAGTGCGTTTCCTGCTGACTTCGGATGACGTCATCCACTCTTGGTGGGTGCCAGACTTTGCCGTCAAGAAAGATACCATTCCCGGCTTTATCAATGAGGCTTGGACCAAAATCGATAAACCTGGCGTCTATAGAGGCCAATGTGCAGAGCTCTGCGGCCGCAATCACGGCTTTATGCCTATCGTAGTACACGCTATGGAAGAGGCTAAGTTTGATGCTTGGCTCGCTAATGAGAAACAAGTCGCTATCGCCAAAGCTCAAGAAGCCAAAGCCGCGCTTAGCCAAGATCTATCGATGGACGAACTGATGACCTTAGGTGAAGAAGTTTACCTTGGCCGATGCGCTGTTTGTCATCAAGCCAATGGCCTAGGCGTCGGCACTGTGTTCCCTGCATTGAAAGGCAGTGAAGTCGCGCTTGGCGACATAGGAGTTCATATCGATATGGTGGTCAACGGTGTACCCGGTACCGCGATGCAAGCCTTTGGATCTCAGCTGACCGATAAGGAAATTGCCGCCGTCGTGACCTACGAACGAAATGCATGGGAAAACAATACCGGAGACCAAGTTCAGGCTTCCGATGTCAATGAATTTAGAAGCAAGGAGGCTAACTAATGGACCCTTCTAGCCCAAAGACCGATCTTCATGAGTCACATGATAGCCACGATGATCATGGCCCAGCGAAAGGGATCGCTCGCTGGATTTACTCAACCAACCACAAAGATATAGGCACTCTCTACCTGTGGTTTAGTTTTATTATGTTCCTCACTGGCGGCTTTATGGCGATGATCATTCGCGCCGAGCTGTTCCAGCCAGGGTTGCAGTTGGTCGACCCTCAATTCTTTAACCAAATGACCACAGTGCACGGGCTGATCATGGTGTTTGGTGCGGTAATGCCAGCGTTTACTGGCCTCGCAAACTGGATGATCCCAATGATGATCGGTGCGCCGGATATGGCACTGCCAAGAATGAACAACCTCAGTTTCTGGATCTTACCGTTCGCCTTTTTGATTTTGCTGAGCTCACTATTTATGCCCGGTGGTGGTCCGGACTTTGGGTGGACTTTCTACGCTCCGCTATCCACTACTTATGGCCCTGACAGCACGGCGCTGTTTGTTTTCTCGGTGCATATCATGGGGATCAGCTCAATCATGGGAGCGATCAACGTGATCGTCACCATAGTAAATATGCGAGCACCGGGCATGACTTGGTTTAAGCTACCAATGTTCGTTTGGACTTGGCTCATCACCGCTTTCCTGTTAATTGCCGTAATGCCCGTTTTGGCAGGGGCGGTAACCATGGTGCTAACCGATAAGTACTTTGGCACCAGCTTCTTTGATGCGGCAGGCGGCGGCGATCCAGTGATGTTCCAGCACATCTTCTGGTTCTTCGGTCACCCAGAGGTATACATCATGATCTTGCCATCTTTTGGCATTGTCTCTGCAATCGTACCCGCTTTTAGTGGTAAGAAACTGTTTGGCTACCACTCGATGGTTTATGCTACCTGCAGTATCGCCCTACTCTCTTTCTTAGTTTGGGCGCACCACATGTTCACCACTGGCATGCCCGTATTTGCTGAACTGTTTTTCATGTATTGCACCATGTTGATTGCGGTGCCCACCGGGGTAAAAGTGTTTAACTGGGTGGCGACCATGTGGCGAGGAGCAATGACCTTTGAAACCCCGATGCTATTTGCTATTGCCTTTATTGTGCTGTTTACCATTGGTGGGTTCTCAGGCTTAATGCTCGCCATTGTGCCGGCTGATTTTCAGTACCATGATACCTACTTCGTGGTGGCGCATTTCCATTATGTCCTTGTATCAGGTGCGGTATTCTCCATTATGGCAGCCGCCTACTATTGGCTACCAAAATGGACTGGGCACATGTATGACCATAAGCTAAGTCTGTGGCACTTCTGGTGCTCTGTTATCTCAGTTAACGTGCTGTTCTTCCCAATGCATTTCTTAGGATTGGCAGGCATGCCAAGGCGTATTCCTGACTATGCAATTCAGTTTGCCGACATTAACCAAATCGTCTCCATCGGTGGCTTTGCCTTTGGCCTGTCTCAACTCATCTTCTTATGGCTGGTGATCAAATGTATTCGTGGGGGCGAAAAAGCAACGTCACAAGTTTGGGAAGGCGCTGAAGGACTGGAATGGAGCGTAGCAAGTCCAGCGCCTCATCATACCTTTACTCACCCACCTAAGGTGGACTGAGGTGACTTATGGCGATGGCTCAGAACTCCCATCGAAAACTGACCCTAGGACTGCTTGCGGCTGTCGTTGGCATGTTTGGTTTTGGTTTTGCTCTGGTTCCTCTCTACGACATTATGTGTGATGTATTGGGGATCAACGGTAAAACCAATTCAGAATCTGTCGCAGCGCCCAGCGCAATGTCGATCGATACCAGTCGCAGTGTAAAAGTCCAGCTTATGGCCCATATTCCACCTAACATGCCTTGGTCCTTTGCACCTGCGGTGACGGAAATCAGTGTCCATCCAGGCGAAGTGATTGAAACGCATTTTGTCGCTCAAAACCTCGGACAATCAGCGATTACTGGCCAAGCCGTACCGTCTGTCGCACCGGGGCTTGGTGCTAACTATTTCAATAAAATTGAATGCTTTTGCTTTAACCGCCAGCCACTAGCCTCTCAAGAAAGTGCGCAATTGCCGGTCATTTTTTATATCGAGCCAGACATTCCTGACTCAATCCATACCCTTACTCTTTCTTACACTCTCTTTAACATCACCGAGGCCAACGAGCCAACGCTCGCCATGGCACAAGGAGGTGAACAATGAAACCAACCTATTATGTACCAAGCCAAAGTGTCTGGCCTATCGTCGGCGCAGTTGCGTTATTTTTTACGGCGGTTGGCGCAGGAGTCACGGTTCAAAACATTGAAACGGGGTCCTTTTTCGGCAAGCTGATGCTGTTTGCTGGATTTGCCATGTTGGTGGTGATGTTCGCAGGCTGGATGCGCCATCTAGTTCAAGAATCACTGGCCGGACTCAACTCAGCGCAAGTGGACCAATCTTATCGTCAAGGCATGGGTTGGTTCATCTTCTCTGAAGTAATGTTTTTTGGTGCTTTTTTTGGAGCACTGTTGTACGCAAGGATGTTTGCTGTGCCTTGGCTAGCTGGGGCAGACAACAATCTGATGACTCATGAAGTGCTATGGCCTGAGTTTGAAGCGATCTGGCCACTGACCAAAACGCCAGATGGCACCACCACCGAAGGCATGGGGTGGCAAGGATTGCCACTGATAAACACCCTAATCCTACTTACCTCTTCTATCACTTTGCACTTAGCACATACCAGTTTAGAGAAAAACCACAGAACAGCGCTGATCGTCTGGTTAGAAATCACCATTATTCTGGCAGTGGTGTTCCTTTACTACCAAGGGGTGGAATACGCCCATGCGTATCAGGAGATGGGGCTAACACTGCAATCTGGGATTTATGGTAATACCTTCTTCTTACTGACGGGCTTTCATGGCATGCACGTGTTGATAGGGACCATTTTCCTCATTGTGCTGCTGGCTCGTATCGCTCATGACCACTTTAGCCAATACAACCACTTCGCTTTCCTAGCAGGGAGTTGGTACTGGCACTTTGTGGACGTGGTTTGGTTGTGCTTGTTTGTATTTGTTTATGTGCTTTAGGGCTTTTGTCCTCCCCCGAGACTCCGGCCGCTTGAAGGGGAAGAGCGATTCCGAGCACTTAGTTAACAAATCAATAAGGTCTTGGATTTGGCACTACCCACCCAGAAGAAAGAGCAACGAGCAATACCAGTACCACAGCGGCAGAAAAGATAAGCCTCTTACCTAAAAAATGGCTCGCTGGCTTGTCTGAACTTCCCCGTACAACGACGACGAGGGCCTTAGCCATATTTATGATCACCAAGAATAAAGCGACCACTAACAATAGCTTGAACAGAAACAGGGACATAAAAGCTCCTTGGGTAACGCAGGGAAAAGTTTGGATTGCTCTTGGTTTAACTCTGGCTGTGTTCATCTTATTAATCAAGTTAGGGCTTTGGCAGTGGCAACGAGGCAATGAGAAGTTAGCGATGGAGAGTGCTCTGCAAGATAGAGCCTCTCATGCACCTATCTCGCTTGAGCAGGCTATCAACAACAAGGCCAGCAACTTAACTGGAACACAAATCCAAGCTCGGCTCACTCCGTTAAAACAACAAGCTTGGTTACTCGACAACCAAATTTGGGACAGCAAAGTGGGATATATGGCTTATCAATTGATGCAGGATCAACAACAAAACTTGTGGCTGTTCGAGCTAGGGTTTGTACCTGCGCCAAATAGCCGTGACCAATTGCCCAAACTGGATCTGGTTGGAGAGATGATTGAGGTTAAAGGGCGTTTGTATCAACGTTCAACCAACCCATTGAGTCATGATCTCAATGCAGAGTCTGGGGATATCTCTCGAATCCAAAACCTCAATATCCCTCAATTGTCTGAGCAGTTAGGGCTGACGATACAGCCTTGGTTAATCCAACCACTTAATCTTACTCAACCAAACTACCCCCACCCATGGGCTCCAATCAACATGAGCTCACAAAAGCACTTTGGGTATTCGCTGCAATGGTTCTCTATGGCAGCGGTATTGCTAGCGCTAGTCATCGCCTTCATTTGGCGAGCAAGGAGGCAAGATGAAAAACATCACTAAGCAATGGAGAGGACGCCTGATCCTTTTAAGTTTGATCGCACTGTTTGCTTTGCCTGCAGGCATTGCCAAGCTATTTCTGTCAATGAACTGGTACCAAACTGGTGTGACGAACAAGGGCGTTTTGGTCGAGCCTGCCACCTATTGGAAAGATTTCGGTCTAGAAGCCAATCAATCAAACTTATGGCAGCTAGCCTTGGTGCTGCCTGAACAGTGTGACTCTGACTGTCAGCAGCAGGTACACCTGCTTGGGCAAAGTCATCAGGCGCTCGGAAAATATCAAGCTCGCGTCTCTCCAACCCTGTTGACAACGGTCGATTCAAAAGCCCATTTTGAGTTGCAGACCCTTCCCGTCAACCAAGCTTTTATCGATAGAATAGATGCGTTGAGCTATGTCATCGTCGACCCGAGAGGGCAAATCGTGATGACTTACCCCTATGTGGCCAATGCATCTCAAGTTGCTCAAACCAAAGCTATGCTGGCAGACCTTCGTAAGTTACTCAAACTGTCTAGAGTTGGCTAAGGGGCTAGAATGTTGAAAGTTCGGATACTGCTCGCTTTTTCACTGGTCTTGACCATTACCGTCATCGCTTTGGGCGCTTATACTCGCCTCTCCAACGCAGGGCTTGGTTGTCCTGATTGGCCGGGATGCTATGGACATATCACGGTTCCAACTCAGTCAGAGCAATTAAGTAAAGCACAGGCACTGTTTCCAGAAACCCCTGTTGAGCCTTACAAAGCTTGGCTTGAGATGATTCACCGCTACGTAGCGGGTATCCTTGGTCTTGCTGTGGTAGCCATCGCTTTCACTTGCGCCAGAACAGGAATCGCCTCAAAAGCTTTTTGCACTGGGTTAGTCGGGTTAATCGTCTTTCAAGCTGCGCTTGGTATGTGGACCGTGACGCTCAAACTCATGCCGACCATTGTCATGCTGCATTTAGCTGGCGGTTTTAGTCTGTTTTGCTTGCTGTGGGTACTCTATCTAAGAGCCCGCCCCCATCCAACCGTACCCTTTGTCTCCACCAGCATCACTCGCTGGGCACGAGTGGGGCTTATCATCTTAATTGCTCAGATTTTTCTAGGGGGCTGGACCTCGTCTAATTACGCCGCCTTGATGTGTACAAGCTTACCTATCTGCCAAGGGGACTGGGTAAGCCAGCTCAACTTTGTGGCGGCATTTGACCTACTGCAACAGGGTCATGACAACTATGAGTTTGGCGTACTTGGTGGTGATGCTCGCACCACAATCCATGTCACCCACAGAATCGGAGCGATACTCACGACACTGGTACTCACCACACTTTCAATCTTGATGCTTCGAAGTGAACACCCTCAAGCCAAAAGGCTTTCCTTTGGTCTGTTGGTACTGCTTACAATACAAATTGGCCTTGGGGTCACCAATGTGCTTTACCAATTACCGTTACTGGTAGCAACAGCGCATAACCTTGGCGCTGCGCTGCTTCTGATTTGGACTGTAAGAATCAACCTAAGTGTGCAGAGCGAAAATAGAACCATTAGACAGATGCTGGATAAACCGCAATTCAAGGAGCAAGATTATGGATAAGACGCTACTCGAACCGCAGCAAAGCCTTCACTGGCGAGACTTCTTACAGCTCACTAAACCTAAAGTTGTGGCACTGATGCTTTTGACCGCATTGGTTGGTATGTGTTTATCTACCCAAGGTCCACTACCATGGAACAACACTCTCTTTGGCCTGATTGGTATTGGTTTGATGGCAGGCAGTGCTGCTGCGTTTAATCACCTAATTGACCGTCGCATCGACGCTATCATGGCAAGAACCTATCGTCGTCCACTGCCTACTGGGCAGCTAAAAGCGAGCCAAGCACTGACATTTGCGATTGTCATTGGAGCCTTGGGCTTTGCTTTGCTCTATCGTGAAGTCAATCCGCTCACGGCTTGGTTAACACTAGCAAGCTTGGTTGGTTATGCGCTGGTGTACACCATGTACCTCAAACGAGCCACGCCACAAAACATTGTCATTGCTGGTATTGCGGGTGCTATGCCACCTCTACTCGGCTGGACAGCCATTACAGGAGAGATGCATGCCAATGGCTGGCTGCTGGTGATGATCATCTTCATTTGGACCCCACCCCATTTCTGGGCATTAGCCATTCACCGCAAAGATGACTACGCCAAAGCCGATATCCCGATGCTTCCCGTCACACACGGGGTCGAATACACCAAGACCAGTATTCTGCTTTATACCGTACTGCTAACGATCGCTTGCCTATTTCCAGTACTGACTGGAATGAGTGGACTGCTTTACGGGGCAGCAGCAATGGGGTTATGCGGTGGCTTTACCTATCACGCATGGAAGCTCGCCTATCGAGATACCCCAAAACAGGCAATGGAGACCTTTAAGTATTCGATTTATATGTTGATGGGGTTATTTGTGGCGTTGTTGGTGGATCATTATGTGATTGGTTAACGGGAAACAGGAAACGGGAAACGGGAAACGGGAAACGGGAAACGGGAACTCAGCGTGTAATCACCACACGTAAAGTCAACCACGCAACAGACTTTTCCGTTAGCCCTTAGCCGCAGGCGTCCGTTAGCGCAGCGTCCCTTTCCCCTCTGCTCTTCGAGCACACATAAAAAAACCGGAGCACTAGGCTCCGGTTTTAAAATCGCTTGTTACTGAATTACTCAGCAGCAGCAACTACTAGGTTCACAGTAGCGAAAACTTCAGAGTGAAGTTGAACACTGATCTCGAACTCACCAACGTTACGTAGAGCGCCTTCAGGAAGACGAACTTCGCTTTTAGCTACTTCAACGCCTGCTGCAGTGATTGCATCAGCGATGTCGCGAGTACCGATAGAACCGAATAGTTTACCTTCGTCACCAGCTTTAGATTCGATAGTTACTGCTTCTAGAGCGTTAACTTTCTCAGCGCGTGCTTCAGCAGCAGCTAGTTGCTCAGCAACTTTAGCTTCTAGCTCAGAACGACGTGCTTCGAACATCTCAACGTTAGCTTTAGTTGCCATTACTGCCTTAGCTTGTGGGATAAGGAAGTTACGAGCGTAACCAGCTTTAACGTTAACAGTATCGCCTAGACCACCTAGGTTGCCGATTTTATCAAGTAGAATAACTTGCATTGTTTAATCCTCTTTGATTACTGATGCTTGTCAGTGTATGGCAGAAGAGCTAGGTAGCGTGAACGCTTGATAGCGCGCGCTAGCTGACGCTGGTACTTAGCACTTGTACCAGTGATACGGCTAGGTACGATTTTACCAGCTTCAGTGATGTAGTTTTTAAGAGTTGCTACGTCTTTGTAATCAATCTCTTGTACGCCTTCTGCAGTGAAACGGCAGAATTTACGACGACGGAAGAAACGAGCCATGGGCTATCTCCTGATCTTAAATTTTAATAATGCGGCTTTCACAATCAAATTGTTAAAGCCTAAACAAGTTGAGAAATTTTGCGGCTTACACCAACAAAGAATTACTCAGCAGATGCTTCTGGCTTAGCTTCTGCACGCTCTTCGCGACGAGGAGCACGCTCAGAGCGCTCTTCTTTTTGCTTAAGCATGATAGATTGCTCAGTCACAGCAGCTTTAGTGCGCATGATCATGTTACGTAGAACTGCATCGTTGAAACGGAAAGCAGTTTCTAGCTCGTCGATCACTTCTTGACCAGCTTCAACGTTCATTAGAACGTAATGAGCTTTGTGAAGCTTGTTGATTGGGTAAGCCAGTTGACGACGACCCCAGTCTTCTAGACGGTGTACAGTACCGCCAGCTTCAGTGATAGAACCAGTGTAACGCTCGATCATGCCAGCAACTTGCTCGCTTTGATCAGGGTGAACCATGAATACGATTTCGTAATGACGCATTTGGTTGCTCCTTACGGATTATTAGCTTCCACGATTGGCTCGGTCATCCTGAGGAAGCAAGGAACTAAAGATAATTGACCGAGAATTAAGGACGGCAAATGGTACAGAAAAACGGCAGTTGGGGCAAGGGGAAATTTGGGTTTAAGGGGAAAAGGGTTTAAGGGAGGAAGGGGAAGAGCTAGGTTATGGGGTAAGTGGTTAATTTGTAGATGATATTGCTAATTGTGCACACTGAACAGTCCTCCCCCTTTTCAAGGGGGAGCTAGAGGGGGTTAAAACACCGCACTACAATTTAAGTACAAGACTTAACGTAAGCCCGCAGCTTTAACCCCTCCTAACCTCCCCCGGGACTCCGGCCGCTTGAAAAGGGGAGGAACTACATCCCACACTTGGTGAGAAAATTACTTCGCTTGACGCTGACGTACTGCTTCGAACAGGCAGATACCTGCGGCTACCGATACATTCAGGCTTGAAACCGTACCTGCCATAGGGATCTTGATTAAGTCATCACAGGTTTCACGAGTTAGGCGGCGCATGCCGTCGCCTTCTGCGCCCATAACGATGGCTAGTGGGCCAGTCATTTTAGCTGCGTAGATATCGTGTGTTGCTTCACCTGCAGTGCCAACAAACCATACGCCCTGCTCTTGTAGCGCACGCATGGTGCGAGCTAGGTTAGTCACTCGTACTAGCGGCACAATTTCAGCAGCACCACAAGCCACCTTGCTTGCGGTTGCACTTAGTGGTGCTGAGCGATCTTTCGGTACGATCACCGCTGCCACGCCAGCTGCGTCTGCGTTACGTAGACAAGCACCTAAATTGTGCGGGTCAGTAACACCATCCAATACCAACAGCAGTGGAGCTTCGTGCTGAGCGATAATCGCATCAAGGTCATGCTCGTTAAGCTGACGAGCAGGCTTCACTCGTACAATAACTCCTTGGTGGTTGGCACCAGCCGCTTTGTCATCTAGCGCTTTACGACCCGCTTGCTGAATAGTGACGCCTAGCATCTGCATCTCGTTTAGGATTGGCAGTAGGCGCTCATCCTGACGACCTTTTAGTACAAACGCTTCAATAAAACGCTCAGGCTCGCGCTCCAGCACGGCTTTTACGGCGTGGATGCCGTAGATAAATTCGTTACTCATTTCAGATTCCGCTATTTCTTAGCACTTGGTTTCTTAGCGCTTGGCTTTTTCTTGCTGCGAGATTTTTTCTTGCGAGCTTTCTCTGCCTTGGTTTTGTTCCGAGTCGACTTTTTCTCCTCCTCAGTACTACCATCCGGACGTTTAGTTGGCTCAACCATAGCTTTGGCTTTAGCACCCGGCTTGCGAGATTTCACTGCTGCTTTTTTCTTACTAGCAGCCTTCTTCTCAGCTTGAGCGGCTCGCTTCTTCGCAGTCTTACCTTTGCCGCGTAGCTTACGGCTTGTTTCGACTAATTCAAAGTCAATTTGACGATCGTTTAAATTCACCGCTAGCACTTTAACTTTGACCGCATCACCTAATCGATAAATGGCACCAAAACTCTCGCCGATAAGTCGTTGACCAATAGGGTCAAACTGGTAGTAATCGTTAGCTAGATTAGATATATGCACCAGACCATCGATATGCAGCTCGGTCAGGCGTACAAAGAAGCCAAACCCAGTCACGTTAGCAATCACGCCATCAAGCTCTTCACCCACATGGTCTTGCATGTATTCACATTTCAGCCAGTCCGAGACTTCACGTGTGGCATCATCCGCACGGCGCTCGGTCATCGAGCACTGCTCACCAAACACGTCCATATCATCGAATGAGTAGTGGTAACCACCGGTTGGTGTCCAGCGGTCTTGGTTACGGCCTTCTTTTTTGGCGATCAAATACTTGATAGCACGGTGCAGCAATAAGTCAGGGTAACGACGAATTGGTGAGGTGAAGTGCGCATAACGCTGTAGCGCTAGACCAAAGTGACCTGCATTATCTGCGTTATATACCGCTTGCTTCATTGAGCGCAGCAACATGGTTTGGATCAGCTCTTTGTCTTGACGCTCAGCAATAGCTTTCACCAAGTCTGCATAATCTGTTGGTGATGGCTCCAAGCCACCATTGAGGTTCAGTCCCAGCTCTCCTAAGAAATCGCGGAAACCTTGCAGGCGCTCTTCACCCGGAGTTTCATGCACTCGGTATAGTGCGGGCTCTTTTAACTTCTCAACCAATGATGCCGAGGCAATATTTGCCAAGATCATGCACTCTTCAATCAACTTGTGCGCATCATTACGGATCACAGGTTCAATGCGGTCAATCTTACGCTCGGCATTGAAGATAAACTTGGTTTCGATGGTTTCGAATTCGATTGCGCCGCGGTTTTCACGCGCTTTCTTCAGCACTTTGTACATGCTGTGCAGCTCTTCTAGATGCGGCACTAGCGGCTCGTAGCGTTCACGTAGCTCTTCATTGCCATCTAGGATCTCACCAACTTTGGTGTACGTAAGACGAGCGTGGGAGTTCATGACTGCTTCATAGTGTTTGTAACCGGAAAGCTTGCCCGCCTCAGAAATGGTCATCTCACACACCATACACAGACGATCAACCTGTGGGTTCAAAGAACACAGACCGTTGGATAGAACCTCAGGTAGCATTGGCACAACTTGAGATGGGAAGTAGACAGAGTTGCCACGCTTGATCGCTTCTTTGTCTAGCGCGCTGTCTGGGCGAACATAGTAGCTGACATCAGCGATAGCGACCCATAAGCGCCAACCACCGCTCTTTTTGCGCTCACAGAAGACAGCATCATCGAAGTCACGAGCATCTTCACCATCGATGGTCACCAATGGTAAGTCACGTAGGTCAACCCGCCCTTTCTTTGCCTCTTCTGGCACTTCTTCGCCAAAAGATTGGATCTGTTTTTCAACCTCTTCAGGCCACTCACAAGGGATCTGGTGAGTACGGATAGCGATCTGAGTCTCCATCCCCGGTGCCATATTTTCACCAAGAACCTCCACCACTTTGCCCGCCATGCCACGTGAGCGACTACCACGGTCAGTAACTTCAATCACCACTACATTACCCATACGAGCGCCATTACGATGCTCATTTGGGATCAAGATGTCTTGGCTAATGCGAGAGTCGTCTGCCACAACGTAGGCATACCCTTGCTCTAGGAAGAAACGCCCAACAATCTGGGAGTTTCGCTCTTCAAGTACACGAACTAAACGCCCTTCTCGGCGGCCACGCTTGCTGTTGTCTGTCGGTTGCACCAACACCAGATCACCATGCAAAATAGTTCGCATCTGGTGGTGAGGCAGCACAATATCATCATCCTTTCCTTTGCTGCCTTCTGGGCGCACCCAACCATGGCCGTCTTTATGACCAATGACATAGCCTTTAATCAACTCAAGCTTTTCTGGCAGTGCGTAGCACTGACGACGTGTAAACACCAATTGACCATCTCGCTCCATGGCGCGAAGACGACGGCGCAAGCCCTCGTACTGTTCTTCACCAGACAGCTCTAGTGCTTCAAACAGATCATTTCGATTCATTGGAACGTTGGCTTGGGTCAGAAAGTTAAGAATAAACTCTCGACTTGGAATTGGGTTGGAATAGTTTTGTGCTTCGCGATCCGCAAAGGGATCAGCGGAGTGTTTATCAGACATAAGCAAGACCTGCTAAGGAAAGGAGTTGCTCTAAGTATATCTAAATCTGTCAGTTAGCAACACTAAGAAGCGCAATTAGCTGCGGATTGTCGTCGATCATGTCAGCGATGGTGCAAGTATCCAGTTCTGCCAAAAATGCCAGTTTCGCTTTAGCAAGACGGTCTTTAAGGCGGCATGCTGGCGTAATATGGCAAAACTCAGGGGAACAGTTCACCACTTGTAACGGCTCGATTTGGCGCACAACATCACCAATCACAATCTGATTAGCAGGTTTACCTAAACAGATCCCGCCATTTTTACCGCGCACCGTTTTCACATAACCAAGTTGTCCCAGCTTATTGATAATTTTGATCATGTGGTTTTTAGATACCGAGAAGTTATCACTCACTTTTTGGATACTGGTGAGCTCTCCATCAGGTAGGGCCGCTAGATAAATCAAGGCGCGTAGGCCAAAATCAGTAAAGTTAGTCAGTTGCATAACACCCTCTTTTTCATGCACACAGTGTAAAACTTCTATTGACCAAAAGATATATTTTAGATACAACTTAAAACATGCATTCCAGATACAACTTTAAATAAGGAAGCGTTATGCTCAGCTCAACTACTATTGATATCGTAAAATCTACCGCACCATTGATCGCCGAAAAGGGCCCTGCCCTAACGGCGCACTTTTATGATCGTATGTTCGCCGCTCACCCAGAGCTGAAAGACATCTTTAACTTGACCCATCAGGATACGGGTCGACAACGTGAAGCGTTATTTAATGCGGTATATGGATATGCGGCAAACATCGACAACATCGAAGTGCTACTGCCAGTGGTTGAGAAAATTGCCCAAAAACACGCCAGCTTCAATATCACTCCAGAGATGTATGACATCGTGGGTACGCACCTGCTAGCCACTATCGATGAACTATTTTCTCCAGGCCAAGAAGTGCTAGATGCGTGGGCAGAAGCATATGGCTTGCTTGCAACAGTATTCATTGATCGTGAAGAGGCCATTTATACTGAAACTGAAGCCAAACAGGGTGGCTGGCGTGGCACTCGTCGCTTTAAACTGATTGAAAAGACTCAAGAAAGCTCGGTAATTACTAGCTTCACTTTCGAGCCTGTCGATGGTGAACCTGTGGTGGATTACAAGCCGGGCCAATATCTTGGTATCTACCTACAACCAGAGCAATTTGAGAACCGAGAGATCCGCCAATACAGCTTATCTGATGCACCAAATGGCAAGACTTACCGCATCTCAGTGAAGCGTGAAGAACAAGGTGTTGTCTCTCAGTACATGCATGATTCATTAACGATTGGAGATGAAGTTGAACTAGCCGCTCCTGCTGGGGATTTCTTCTTTACGTCTGAACAAGATAAGCCTGTGGCTCTTATCTCTGCTGGCGTAGGTATTACTCCAATGCTATCTATGCTTGAAACCATCAAGAGCGAGCACAACGCCCCAATCACTTGGCTGCATGCTGCTGACAATTCGGACCGCCATAGCTTTAAACAGCGTGTAAATGACATTGTTGCGACAAACCAGAATGTTGCCGAACGCACTTGGTATCGTGATCAAGAAGGCTTGATGGAGCTTGCTGCAATGAAGGAAAACATTGATTGGGCAGCAACCGATTTCTACTTCTGTGGCCCGGTTGCATTTATGCAGTCAGTAGCGAAGCAGCTTGTCGAGCTTGGCGCAACGCAAGATCAAATTCACTACGAGTGCTTTGGCCCACATAAAGTACTTTAATCGTTAGAGCCAACAAAAATGCCCCGATAGATTCGGGGCATTTCTTTGAGTACGGCTTACGGCTTACGGCTTACGGCTTACGGCTTACGGCTTACGGCTTACCAGAAGGTGTTACGGCGCTTCGCTCTCGCAATAATATTATCTGGCATTCGCTGCTCCAAACCTTGGCGCAGCATGGTGATGCGTTTGTGTTGACGCTGATCGGGTGTCACCGAATTATATAACCAGCGGTAGGCATCTTCATAATCCAAAGGGCTACCATAGTCACGAAGCAAAAGCTCAGCGAGCTGAATACGAGCACTAATGTTACCCATAGACGCAGCTTCCCTTAGATAAGGAATTGCGCGCTCTTTATCTTGTTGCACAAAGGTGCCACGTGAGTAGTAACGCCCCAGTTGCTCAAGCGCAGCAGGCATACCTTGGTGGGCAGCATTTTCGATGTAGTAAAGCCCAAGCTCTACGTCTCGATCAACACATACCCCCCAAGCAAGCATGTCACCGTAGAGAAATTCATACGATGGCAAGTTAATCCGAGTCGCACGCGCAACGATATCTTCTACCAGCTGACAACCGTCAGCTTTGACTCGTTCTAGGTGCTTGTTCTGCTCTATTAAGTTTATCAGTTCAGCTTCGCTGTATACTGGCACTGGGTCCCCAATCCCATCATCAGCCTGCACCAAACTGACACGGGAACTAAGGACCAACACCAACGCAGCTGCAACAGCTCGTAGTTTCATGGTCGTACTCTTTGATCATACCGTGCTTTACTTATCGGCAGTGGCTGATAATTCTTTAGCCAAAATCCACCTTTTTGCGGCAACATTTTGCCACGTAAGATTAAATTGTAGCCAAGTTTTAAGGGGAACTGAACAGGTTTATAGAAGGGTTTTGAAAGTTGTTTTGATTCAGTATTTTAGCTCCTCCCCTTTCAAGCGACCGGCGATCCGGGGGAGGTTGAGAGGGGTTCTGAGTAGACTTAAAGCAAGTACATTTGGTTGGTTTGAGCAGAACCCCCACTAGGCGTGCCCCTCCAACTCCCCCTTTTATCGACTTCTTCGATCAATTAGCCCCATCGAACAAGGGGGAGAGCTATTTTTCGAACTCTTTTGGACTTGTGTATAAGAGACAGCTCCCACTCCCCCTTGGAAAGGGGGAGAGTAGTTTTTCATTCGCTGTCAGCCAAATAATAAAAAAGCCGACTGCATAACAGTCGGCTTTCATATTCTATTTCAGCAATTCAACGTATTATGAGTTGAATGGGTGAACCTTAATCATTGTCTCGTTACGGTCAGGACCGGTTGAGATAATGTCTACAGGAACACCTGTTAGCTCTTCGATGCGCTTGATGTAATCAAGTGCCGCTTGAGGCAGTTGCTCAAGAGAAGTTGCACCGAAAGTCTTGTCGTCCCAACCAGGCATAGTTTCGTAGATTGGCGTTGCTTTTTCGAATGCTTCAGCAGCCATTGGAGAAACTTCTAGGATAGAACCATCTTCCATCTGGTAACCAGTACAGATCTTAATTTCTTTAAGTCCGTCTAGCACGTCTAGCTTAGTTAGACAGAAACCAGAGATAGAGTTGATTTGGATTGCACGACGCATAGCAACAGCATCGAACCAACCTGTACGGCGCAGACGACCAGTGGTTGCACCAAACTCGTGGCCAACATCACCAAGGTGCTTACCAACAGGGTCTTGCTTGTCTAGACCGTCGTAAAGTTCTGTTGGGAATGGGCCTGAACCTACACGAGTACAGTACGCTTTAGCGATACCTAGGATGTAACCGATGTAGCGAGGACCGAAACCAGAACCTGCAGCAACACCACCAGCGGTCGTGTTTGAAGAAGTTACGTACGGGTAAGTACCGTGGTCGATATCAAGTAGAGTACCTTGAGCACCTTCGAACATGATCTTATCGCCGCGCTTACGTGCTGCGTCTAGTTCGTCAGTTACGTCGATAACCATTGAAGTAAGTAGATCAGCGTAACCTAGGCATTGCTCTAGTACTTCTTCGTAGCTTACTGTGTCAGCTTTGTAGAAGTGCTCTAGTTGGAAGTTATGGAATTCCATTACTTCTTTTAGTTTTTCAGCGAAAACTTCTTTATCGAAAAGATCGCCAACGCGTAGACCGCGACGAGCCACTTTATCTTCGTAAGCTGGACCGATACCACGACCCGTTGTACCAATAGCTTTCGCACCACGAGCGATTTCACGCGCGTTGTCGATAGCGATGTGGTAAGGAAGAATTAGAGGACAAGCTTCAGAAATGAAAAGACGCTCTTTTACAGGGATACCGCGCTCTTCAAGAGGCTTCATTTCTTTAAGAAGTGCTTCAGGAGATAGTACTACGCCGTTACCTATAACACATTTAACGTTATCACGTAGGATGCCTGATGGGATTAAGTGAAGAACGGTTTTCTCACCGTCAATGACTAGGGTGTGACCTGCGTTGTGACCGCCTTGGTAGCGAACCACGTATTTTGCATCTTCAGTTAGAAGGTCTACGATTTTACCTTTACCTTCGTCACCCCATTGGGTGCCAAGAACGACTACGTTATTACTCATCTTTCCAGTTCTGATTGCTAGTTAAAAATGGATTCTAGCACCGAATCACATTTCGTGCAGTCATTTTTTGTTCATAATTAAGCAATGTGGTAGCGGTTTTATGCTGCATTTTGTTTAAGCGGTTAATTTCTATATAAGAACTTACAGCGACATATATAAAATCACCGCCCCAGAGACCACCAAACAGCCACCAATACGACGCAGCTGGTTATCTGGTTGCTTGCTTAATTCAACCACCATCGCCCGCCAACCGTTAGGGGCTAAGAATGGACCGAGGCCTTCGATGAGTAGGACTAAGCCGAGAGCGGTTAGTAATGTTTGGGACATTTGCTTCTCCTTTGTATTTTCTTTAAGCCCTCCCCCTTTTCAAGGGGCCGGCGATCCGGGGGAGTTGGAGGGAGTTAAAAGAACTTAAGGAGAGAGTTTCACTAACAAGAGAGCTAAGCTCTTAATCTCTACAGTGATACCTAGCCAAGTCCTTTCAACCTCACAACACTCTGATAGTTTAGGGTTAACCCCCTCTAGCTCCCCCTTGAAAAGGGGGAGGACTGTGTATCACTCGCTGTAAGCTCTTTCTCTTGCTCTTACCCTTTTACCTTTAGCGAAGCGTCCGTTTACCCTTTCCCCGAATACAAATAACCCCACAACTCAAACCAAGCTGCGGGGTCAATTTTCACACTGAATCCAAGTCAAAAAACTTATTTAGCGCCCTTAGCATCATTCATATACTTAAAGAATTCACTATTCGGGTCTAGAACCAGAATATCATCTTTGCTGTTGAATGATTTTTCATAAGCGGTCAATGAACGTAGGAAGCCGTAAAACTCAGGGTCTTTGTTAAACGCTCCAGAGTAGATACTCGCTGCTTTTGCGTCTGCTTCACCTCGTGTTACACGAGCGGTTTTGTCAGCTTCTGCAAGTACAGTGGCAACTTCTAGCTCCGCTTGAGCACGGATAACCTCCGCTTTCTCACGACCTTGAGAACGGTGCTTACGCGCTACCGACTCACGCTCTGCACGCATACGACGGTAGATTGATTCACTGATTTCATCCGGTAGGTTGATCTTCTTAATACGGAAGTCAACAACGCGAACACCAAGGTCAGTCAATGCAGATACGCGAGTATCAGCAAGGACTTCTTCCATGATCTTGTCACGCTCACCATCAATTTTCAGTGCTTCACGCGCCGCTTCAGTGGTCAGCTCTTCTTCACCTTCGGCAGGCAATACGATATCCGTACGAGGGCCTGATACGATCTGCTTGATTTCTCGAGAACCGATTTCAGAACGAAGCACGTCTGTTACTTTACGCTCAAGTAGGGTTTGCGCCGTAAGCACATCACCACCACCAGTTGCTAGGTAGTATTGACCGAAATCTTCGATACGCCACTTCACGTACGAATCGATGATTACGTCTTTTTTCTCAGACGTTACGAAACGGTCAGCTCGGCCATCCATGGTTTGGATACGCGCATCTAGGCGCTTAACACGGTCAAACATTGGCAGTTTGAAGTGTAGGCCTGGTTCGTAGATGCGAGACATCTCGTTAGTATCTTTCAATACACGACCGAAACGGATCACGATGCCGCGTTCACCTTCAGGGATAACAAACAGTGACATCAGTAGTAGCGCTATCAGTACCACTACCACAGGGACTGCAATTTTACGCAACATAATTAGTATCTCCCTTGACGTGAGCTAGTTGAACGAGAAGTAGACGCTGGTGTTTCTGTGCGCTCCGACTCCAACTCGATATGATCATACGCTGAGGTTGATTTCGCTTTACGCTTAGTCTCAGTTTCTGAGCTACCTTTACCTAGCTTATCGATTGGTAGATACAGTAGGTTACCGCTAGACTCTGAATCAATCAGTACTTTCGACGACGCCGAGTAAACTTCTTCCATCGTGTCTAGGTACAGACGGTTACGGGTAACTTCTGGTGCCGCTTGGTATTCTGGTAGTAGTTTTTCAAACTGTGCTACCTGACCCAGTGCTTCGTTAATCGTACGCTCTGAGTAACCCAATGCTTCTTTCTTCAAACGTTCTGCACGACCGGTCGCTTTCGGCAAGATTTCGTTTTTGTAAGCTTCCGCTTCACGAATGAAACGCTCTTCATCCTCTCGAGCTGCGATTGCGTCATCGAACGCATCTTTAACTTGCTCTGGCGGACGCGCAGACTGGAAGTTCACGTCAACAATCGCAATACCCATATCGTAGTTATCGATGATACGGTTTAGCGTCTCTTGTGTGCTTTGACGAATTTGCTGACGACCACTGGTTAGGATGCTATCCATCAGTGAGTCACCAATTACCGCACGTAGTGCAGAATCGGTTGCTTGGCGCAAACTGTCATCAGCGTTAGTTACGCGGTATAGGTATTTGTATGGATCAGATACACGGTACTGAACACCCATTTCAACCGTCACTACGTTTTCATCTTTAGTCAGCATTAGACCAGACGCACGTAGCGAGCGAATCGCTTGGACGTTAACTGTTTCGTAGGTATCGATGAAACGAGGGTGCCAATTCAGACCCGGCTCTTCAACACGATCAAACTTACCTAGGCGCAGCACTACGCCACGCTCGGCTTCACCTACGGTGTAGAAACCGGAGAAAACCCAAATAGCAATGGCAATCACTGCGATCAAACCAATACCGATCGCACCACCGCCACCGATAGAAGGTGTTGAACCACCGCTTCCACCTTTGCCAAACTTTCCACCCAGCTTTTGACTCAGTTTATTAAAAACTTCGTCTAGGTCTGGCGGTCCTTGATCACGACCATTATTTGGTCGTTGGCCATTCCCGCGATCGTTATTGCCCCAAGGGTCATTATCGCGGCCATTATTGCCGTTATTATTACCAGGCTCATTCCACGCCATTAGAAAGCTCCATCATTTTATATGACGTTATACTGTAGCAGCCATTTAAGTGACTATAAAGTCTCCTAAAACTGCCCCTTCTCTTTTTTCAAGTCTAGACCAATCAACCTGCTGCATTCGAATATCGATCAGTAGATTGCCATCCTGATCATATTCTTCCTGTTGAATACAGTTCATTTGGAAAAACAAACTGCGCAAGCGACCTTGATATTGAGGTGGGATCTGTAACTTATGCTCCACCATCTGACTTGCTAAACGTTTTGTCAGCGCCTCAAACAGCAGCTCCATGCCCTCACCGGCCATGGCAGATACCCAAACTCGTTGCGGCACACCTTCGTCATCATATTCAATACGAGGTTTTTGCCCTTCAAGATTGTCGATTTTGTTCATGACGATCAAACTTGGGATTTCGTGCGCTTCGATCTCTTCGAGCACGATATCAACAGCCTGAATGTTCTCACGAAAACGTTCGTCACTGGCATCAACAACATGTAACAAAATGTCAGCTTCTTGCGTTTCTTGCAGTGTTGCTTTAAACGCTGCCACCAAATCGTGAGGCAAATGGCGAATAAAACCTACTGTGTCGGCAAGAATTGTTGTGCCTACATCTTCCAACTCTAACTTACGTAAGGTCGGGTCTAGGGTTGCGAACAACTGATCAGCGGCGTAAACACCCGCTTCAGTGATTCGGTTAAACAGTGTCGACTTACCTGCGTTGGTGTAACCCACCAATGAGATAGTCGGGATCTCAGCTCTGTTACGAGCTCGGCGACCTTGTTCTCGCTGCTTCGCCACTCTTTCCAATCGGCGCAGGATGGCTTTAATTCGATCACGCAGCAGTCGGCGGTCCGTTTCCAACTGAGTTTCACCAGGACCACGTAAACCGATACCACCTTTTTGACGCTCAAGGTGAGTCCAACCACGGATCAAACGAGTAGAAATATGGCGCAATTGCGCAAGCTCTACTTGCAATTTACCTTCATGGGTTCGGGCACGTTGGGCAAAGATATCTAAGATCAAGCCAGTTCGGTCGATCACTCGACACTTCACCAGTTGTTCTAGGTTACGTTCCTGGGCAGGAGAGAGGGCGTGATTGAAAATCACAATATCAGCACCCGTCATCTGCACAGCTTGTGCAATTTCTTGTGCCTTACCCTCTCCGACATAGTATTTCGGGTGCGGGGACTGGCGGCTGCCAGTGATCACTTGCAGTGATTCAACCCCAGAAGAAGAAACCAGCATTTCAAACTCTGCTAGATCTTCCCACTCACCTTCTTGCGTGAAGTTAATATGAACAAGTACAGCCTGCTCACCGGCTTCATAACGGTCAAACAAGCATTAGACTCCTGTGTGTATTAATCTTCAGATTTCTCTTGTGGACGTTCAGATGGACGATCGTTGCTGCTGTGGTGAGTCACAGCACGCGCTGGAACCACAGTAGAGATCGCATGCTTGTAAACCATTTGATTTACTGTATTTTTCAGCAAGATCACGAACTGATCGAAAGACTCGATCTGACCTTGAAGTTTGATACCGTTCACAAGGTAGATTGAAACTGGCACACGCTCACGGCGCAATGCGTTTAGAAATGGGTCTTGAAGAGACTGCCCCTTAGCCATTTTATTTTCCTTATTTGATTGTTGTTTTATTCATACCAATCAGCGCAAATATCAGCTCAACTATTGAGCACATATTTACCCCGATTGGTATATTTATTTAGCTACAGTATTGGGAGCTGTTTTTGCATCCAAGCTAAATGAATCGTGCGCAAAAAACGATCACATTATACACAGATAAACAGTAATTCCATCAATCAGTTGCGATTGCATCTGACATCAGTTGTACCGACTGTTCAACGTTCTCGCTATCCAACCAAGTTAAATCATCCCAGCTGCGCAGCCAGGTAATTTGTCGCTTGGCCAATTGACGGGTTGCACAAATACCACGATAAATTGCTTCATCAAGCGTGCAGTTCCCATCCAAATAGTCCCACATCTGTCGATAGCCCACGCATCGAATCGACGGCAGATCCGGATGAAGATCATCTCTAGCGTATAACGCCTTCACTTCTTCTTCAAATCCAGCATCGATCATTTTATCAAAACGTAACTCTATACGACGATGGAGTTCAGCCCTTTCCTTGGGTGCTATTGCAAATTGTTTGACGCGATAAGGGATTGGCTCACCCTTATCTTCTGTCAACTCAGTTAAAGTTTTACCTGAAATTCGGAAAACTTCCAATGCCCGAGATAATCTTTGTGGATCATTCGGGTGAATTCTTTGTGCTGAGACAGGATCAATTGCTTTGAGCTGATCGTGCATCATTGCCCAACCTTTGGTCAATGCCTCTTGTTCAATCTCTTGACGAATTTTGGGATCTGCGGCAGGTAATGGGGATAAACCTTGCAGCAAAGCCTTGTAATACAGCATGGTTCCACCGACAAGCAGAGGGATTTTGCCCTGACTTGTAATCTCATCCATCGCCAATAGCGCATCACGACGAAAGTCTGCCGCCGAGTAAGCTTCGCTCGGATCTAAAATATCGATCAATCGATGCGGTGCAAGTGCCAATTCGTCAGCATCGGGTTTTGCCGTGCCAATATCCATGTCTTTGTAGATCAATGCAGAATCGACACTGATGATTTCAACAGGATATTTTTGACGAAGTCGAATGGCTAAATCCGTTTTGCCCGATGCGGTTGGCCCCATTAAAAACAGAGCTAAAGGTAATTGTTTATTCATTAATTAAAGCTTGCGATCGTGGCAGAAAAATCAACAGACTGAACCAATTGTCTGTCATCGAGTGGCAACTTATCGTGCCAAAGCTGCTCTATTTCAGCCAGCAGTTGAAGTGCCTCTGACTGAGTATAGTGGCTTTTTGTCTCAAACACCTGAGTGGCAAGCCACTGACTGATCTCTTGGATCGTTACCGCTTCAGGCTGAGAAGCGAGGTAAGATAACAGATCTGGCAGCAACTTTTGTAGGTTTTGCTGCCTTAACGGTGCTGGCACCGCCATAATCATCACCGCATCTTGCCCTTTAGGACGCAATACCAAAGCCAAATCTCGCCACTGTTGTTGATAGACATCCAGCATCGCCAACAGTTCCGGCTCTAATTTAATCGATAAAGGCACCAATAAGGGCTGCGCCGTTAACGCACCTTGCTCAGTACTTAGTTGCCCAAGACTTCGATACCATTGTGCTCGAGGTAAGTTAAGCAAAGAACATCCCGCTTGAGACTGAAGCAGCAAGTATTGCTCTTGCACGACGCCCACGGCTTTCCCTAAATCAACGACTGCTTGCTCACTATGGGTTGCTATGGCTTGGGTAGGTGCTGCCACCTCTTTAGTGGCATCAGGAGTTTGCAATAGCTCTTGGTAGACCTTCACTTCACGCAGGCTCGGTGCTTTAGGGAGCTCTTTTTGTGCAGGCTTACTCAAGGGGGCGCTGTCACGCCACTGCTGAGAAGGTGCAATGGATGCTTCTCTTACTTGCTGCTTAGAAGTATCACGACTCGTCGAAGGTGCAGAGTAATGCTGCTCAGTGGCTAAAGCGCTATCCGCTTTATTTGGATAGACCGGATTACTCGCAATCACCTTAGCCGCACGCTCTTGCGCAGGAGCAGAGGTTTCTGCCGCTGGAGTGCTATCTGAAGTGGTATGAAATGCGCTCTCTCGGGTTTGCTGCGCCTCGACATGATCTGACTGGGCCAATGCACTGCTTAGCGCCTGATAGATAAAATCATGCACCAGTCTTGCTTGATGGAAACGCACTTCGTGTTTAGCAGGGTGAACATTCACATCGACTTGATGCGGATCGATCTCGATAAACAGGACGAAAGTTGCAAACTGATCTGGTCTTAAGCTGGTTTCATAGCTTTGACGAATAGCGTGATTGATCAGTTTGTCACGCATCATGCGACCATTGACATAGCAATACTGCAGATCACTTTGTTGGCGAGCACCTTCTGGTGTAGTGATCCAGCCACTCAACTTTAAATCATTGTGCTCTAACTCGACGTGCAACATATGGCGGACAAAACCGCTGCCACACACCGCCGCAATACGTGTTTCACGCTGTTTATCCGTCTTCGCCGCTCGATACTGACGGATCATCTTGCCGTTATGACGTAGGTTTATCGTCACATCGAAGCGGCTCAGGGCGATCCGCTTGAGCAGCTCATCAATATGAGAAAATTCTGTTTTTTCTGTACGAAGAAACTTTCGACGTGCTGGCGTGTTGAAAAACAAATCCAGCACTTCCACCGTAGTGCCTATCGGATGCGCTGCTGGCTGGAGCTTAACTTCCATCTCACGACCTTCCGCATAAGCAGACCAAGCTTGGTCTTGCGCAGCGGTACGTGAGGTCAAGGTCAAGCGGGCGACAGAACTGACACTGGCCAGTGCCTCGCCACGAAAGCCCAAGCTGCATATCGCTTCCAAGTCATCCAAAGTGTGGATCTTCGACGTCGCATGGCGGCTTAGTGCTAACCCGAGCTCATCTTTTACGATGCCTTTTCCGTTGTCGCGCACACGGATAAGCTTGCTTCCCCCTTTCTCGATATCAATATCGATTCGGGTGGCACCAGCATCTAGACTGTTTTCTACCAGCTCTTTCACCACCGATGCTGGGCGTTCTACCACCTCACCAGCAGCGATTTGGTTGGCTAAACGAGCCGGAAGAATTTTAATCGTCATCAGTTACCTGGAATTATCAACACCTGACCAATCGCTAGTTGATCAGATTTTAAGTTATTAGCTTTACGGATCGCCGCCATAGAGACATTGTAGCGATTGGCGATCTTACCCAAATACTCACCACGTTGAACCTTATGCTTAACGTCTGGCTTGGCGTTATCTGGCACACGGATCTTGAGTTTTTGCCCAAGTCTTACCGTATCCGACTTAAGGTTGTTTTCTTTACGAATACTGGCGATCGTTACCTTGTATTTAGAAGCAATTTTGCCTAGGTAATCTCCAGAAGCCACTTTATGAGTAATCAACTTAGTCTTCGCAGATGTACTTGCAGCTGAACTTGAAGGAGGGGCGGCGGCTCCGGTAATGGTAAGCACCTGCCCAACTGCTAAGCTATCACTCTTAAGCTTGTTCAAAGTACGAATGGACTGAACGGTTACCCCATATTTCTTGGCGATTTTTCCTAAGTATTCACCACGCTGAACAGTGTGCTTAATTTGCTGATTACGATTAGCAAACATGGTGCCCGGAGGCGCATTGTCATTGAAGTAATCAACAATCGCTTTGCTTAGCGCCCGAGCCAACTTCTGCTGATGAGAGCGTTGGAACAAAAGTTTCTCTTCGGTTGGATTCGACATAAAGCCTGTCTCTACCAACACCGATGGAATATCAGGTGATTTCAGTACCGCCAGACTAGCGTGTACTGGTTTGGCTTTATGCAGCCTTGTCACCTTACCCATCTCGGCCAAGATATTGGTCGCAACTTTGTAACCCTCTTTCTGAGAATGATTAAACTTCAGATCTAACAGCGTTTGGCTGAGGTTGCGGTCACTGTTGTGCTTAGAAAGTACTTCACCAGCACCACCAAGCAGCTCTGACTGCTCTTCGTGCTTTTCTACCCAGCGAGCGATCTCACTGTTAGCGCGGCGGGTATTGAGTACAAACACCGACCCCCCCCTTGGTTGCGGAGAACGGAAGCTATCGGCATGGATAGAAACCAGCAAGTGGGCTTTATTCTTACGCGCAATTTCAGAGCGTTTGTTGAGGTTAACAAAGTAATCCCCACGACGTGTCAACACCGCTTTCATACCCGGCACTTTATTAAGCTCAGCCGCCAGTTTTTGCGACATGATCAAGGTATGGTGTTTTTCGTACTTTTTGGTCGGACCGATAGAACCTGGGTCCTCACCACCGTGACCAGGGTCAATCGCTACCACGATGTCAGCGTTGCCGCCAGTTGCATAGGTCACTGTGGTTGCCTGAGCACTTGAGCTGGTTGCAGGCTTCGCTTTTGGAGCAGGTTCTGGTGTTGTCGCAACAACGCCATGTGGCAAGTCGATCACCAATCGATGTCCATACTGACCACCCGGTGTCGGTGCCAATTTAAACAGTTTCGGCTTAACGCTCTTGCTCAGTTCGAACACCAATCGGTAGGTCGACTTCTTTGGCGGTGAACTCTTACGAACTCGCTTCAATACCGGGGAATCGGTCACGTTAATCGGAAGCTTGGTGCTTAAACTGGTGTCACTAAGATCTACCACCAAACGCTGCGGGCCCGACAAGGTGAAATAGCTATAATCCACCTCTGACTGAAGGTCGATCACCACTCGAGTTTCCTCAGGTGATGGCCATACTCGAATCCCCTTCAATGTATTTGCACTTGTTTGGAAAGATAGAAGTAATAGCCAAGACGCCATCAACCAAACAATCGGAAGGAGAACTGCTCGCTTATTTATCAACACAACTCCAAACTTTCTAATAAATCGATACCATATTTCGTATTCGCAGTGATCACTGCTGTGCGCTGCTCCCCTTGGTAACGCATTTCAATATCCAGATCTGGCTCAGGCAGTAGACCTTCACCCTTTTCTGGCCACTCAACCAGACAGATAGCATCAGGGGTAAAGTAATCACGGATCCCCATGAACTCCAGCTCTTCGGGATCTGCCAGACGGTACAAATCAAAATGGTACACCTGCCATTTGTCTAACGCATACGGTTCTACCAGAGTATATGTTGGGCTCTTTACATTTCCTTGATGACCCAGTGAGCGAATAAAGCCGCGACTAAAGGTGGTTTTTCCTGCGCCCAAATCACCATGCAGATAAATGGTCGTTTGCTGATGACAAGCGCCAGCAATCGCTGTTCCAAATTCAACGGTGGCTTGTTCATCTTTTAAGGCAATAGGGTTTGAGCTAACAGGCTGCATAATCACTTCAACGAAATAAAAAACAAAAGAACAGGAATAGTAAACTGTGATGGATCTTTGAGACAAGATCTTAGATGTCAAAAATGGGTTATTGTCATCAGTTAATCGGTATCTAGATGTATCTCTACCCTAGATCCTGATTGTAATTCCACTAAGATCAGTTAGAATCACCGCCCAATTTTCATCCAGTGTCCATTATGAACTACCAAGATCTCGCTAACCAAATCAAACTATGGGGAAAAGAGCTCGGCTTTGATCAAGTGGGCATATGTGATGTCGACCTCAGCGAACATGAGCAAAGTTTGCAAGCGTGGCTAGATGCTGGATATCACGGTGAAATGGATTGGATGGCACGACACGGCATGATGCGTGCTCGTCCAGATGAACTGTTACCTGGAACCGTACGAGTCATAAGCGCTCGTATGAACTACCTTCCATCACAAGCACTGTTCGCCTCCAACTTGAAAGACCCTTCACTTGGCTACGTTAGTCGATATGCACTGGGGCGTGATTATCATAAGTTGGTCAGAAACCAGCTAAAAAAGCTCGGACAAAAAATCGAACAGCAGCTCGGTGAGCAGCTAGGCTACCGACCATTTGTCGATTCAGCCCCCATCTTAGAGCGCCCTTTAGCGCAAAAAGCAGGCCTTGGTTGGAGCGGTAAACACTCACTAATCATCAATCCAAGCGCAGGTTCGTGGTTTTTCCTTGGTGAACTACTGATAGACATTCCACTACCTGTCGATTCGCCAAGCGAAGACCAATGCGGTAAATGCACGGCGTGTATTACCTCTTGCCCAACCGGAGCCATTGTCGAAGAGGGTGTCGTGGACTCACGTAAGTGTATCTCCTACCTTACCATTGAATTCGATGGTGTTATCCCTGAACCAATGCGACCGCTTATTGGCAATCGTATTTACGGTTGTGATGATTGCCAACTGGTTTGCCCGTGGAGTAAAGAAGCACCACTCACTGAGCGTGAGGACTTCCAACGTCGACCGAGCCTTGAAGAAGTATCCTTGCTCTCTCTATTTAATTGGCAAGAAGATGAGTTCTTAAAGAAGATGGAAGGCTCAGCTATCCGACGAATTGGCTACCACCAGTGGCTACGTAACCTTGCTGTTGCCATGGGGAACGCACCGTTTAACTCTGGTTACATAGAAGCGTTAGAGTCTCGCTTAGGTCTAGATGACACTCTCGACATTCATCTTAATTGGGCGATTGAGCAGCAACAGAACCAGTTGCCAATTAAAGACCGTAAGAAAGAACGATTGATTCGGATTATTGAAAAGGGCTTGCCACGCGACGCGTGATAAATGTTTCATCTAACTGACACATTCTTTGACCTAATTCGCAAAAATAGTTGTATGTGGAAAAAATCCCTTTCATCAGTAGGATTCTCTAATTTAAAAAAAGTTAAACACAGAACCTATTTATGACAAGGATCAAAAAAGAGTAAGTTTTTGATCTTTGATCCATCTTGCAATTTAACAGCCACATAAAGAGCGGCTATTTAAAATCAATAACTTACATGGCTTTTGCTAAGTCTATGTATTTTAAATAAAAGCCAAAGATCTTCTTCTAGCCCTTTAAAACTCTAACAAAAAACTATTTATCAACCAACTTATCCACAGAGTGATTTATGTGGATAACTCTGTTAGTTAAAGTGTAAATAGGTGCGCAAAGCCGCACTGTGCCTATATCGACAAGTGTAGAGTTCGACCGTCAATGGTCATAAAAGTTAGATTGAATTGAAACAAAAAAAATCACCCTGTGTGGGTGCGTATCATTTTTTGTTTTGGGGATTATGCTTCACAGCATTAAAAAAAGAGCGGTGCCAGTAACTGGCTGTCATCGTTTAGCACGATGAGGGCTTTGAGGTTGATTAGCGCCTTAGATGCGTTGACCACCTCTTTTTACAAGAGAAATGGAGCGACACACGAGGTTCGAACTCGTGACCTCAACCTTGGCAAGGTTGCGCTCTACCAACTGAGCTAGTGTCGCATCATTGTCATCGTTAGGTACGATGAAAACCGTCAAATTGGAGCGACACACGAGGTTCGAACTCGTGACCTCAACCTTGGCAAGGTTGCGCTCTACCAGCTGAGCTAGTGTCGCTTTGGTTGCGGGGGCCGGATTTGAACCGACGACCTTCGGGTTATGAGCCCGACGAGCTACCAAGCTGCTCCACCCCGCGTCCGTATTGTGTCACCGTTTAAAGTACGATGAAGACTTTTTAAATTGGAGCGACACACGAGGTTCGAACTCGTGACCTCAACCTTGGCAAGGTTGCGCTCTACCAGCTGAGCTAGTGTCGCATATTCTCTTAGAGAGAAATTGGTTGCGGGGGCCGGATTTGAACCGACGACCTTCGGGTTATGAGCCCGACGAGCTACCAAGCTGCTCCACCCCGCGTCCGTATTGTCTCACCGTTAAGCACGATGACAGCTATCAAATTGGAGCGACACACGAGGTTCGAACTCGTGACCTCAACCTTGGCAAGGTTGCGCTCTACCAGCTGAGCTAGTGTCGCTTTGGTTGCGGGGGCCGGATTTGAACCGACGACCTTCGGGTTATGAGCCCGACGAGCTACCAAGCTGCTCCACCCCGCGTCCGTATTGTGTCACCGTTAGGTACGATGAAAACCTTTAATTTGGAGCGACACACGAGGTTCGAACTCGTGACCTCAACCTTGGCAAGGTTGCGCTCTACCAGCTGAGCTAGTGTCGCTTTGGTTGCGGGGGTCGGATTTGAACCGATGACCTTCGCTAGGTTTTATGAATAGCTGAGCCCGACGAGCTAGCGAATCACAACACCTTTAAATTTTGGTTGCGGGGGCCGGATTTGAACCGACGACCTTCGGGTTATGAGCCCGACGAGCTACCAAGCTGCTCCACCCCGCGTCCGTATTGTATTCACCATTCAAGGCATGATGAAAGCCTAAAATTTGGAGCGACACACGAGGTTCGAACTCGTGACCTCAACCTTGGCAAGGTTGCGCTCTACCAGCTGAGCTAGTGTCGCATCAACAACGTTTCGTCGTTTAGGGCTGCGAATTATAAGAGCATTTTTTTGTGATGCAAGTCCTTCAGCCCTAAAAATCCAATTTTTTTTCCATTCGGCTAAAAATAAATCATTTCAGCACGATATTTGACCAAACTAGATGCTAAAAACCGAATTTCGATAGAATTGCAGCTCAGCAATAGATTCACGAATGTCATCTAGTGCCAGGTGAGTGCCTTGTTTTGAAAAGTTTTTTAACGTCTCTGGCTGCCAGCGACGCACCAACTCTTTGATGGTGCTAACGTCGATGTATCGGTAATGGAAGTATTGTTCCAGCTCAGGCATGTATTGGTACAGGAAGCGGCGATCTTGGCCAACGCTATTACCACAGATTGGTGATACACCTTTTGGTACCCACTGCTGTAAAAACTCAATCGTCTGCTTAATCGCTTCTTGTTCAGTAATGTTACTGGCACGAACACGATCGACCAGACCACTGCCGGTGTGGGTCGTGGTACACCACTCATCCATTTTTTCCAGCTCTGTCTCTGGTTGATGAATCGCAAGTACTGGTCCTTCCGCCAGAACATTAAGCTCGCTATCGGTAACAATGGTAGCAATTTCAATGATCTTATTGGTTTCAGGGTTAAGACCTGTCATTTCCAAATCAATCCAGATTAGGTTTTTGTCGCTGAATGACATAGATGAGTTGCCTATTTTGTCGCTAAAAGAGGTATCATACCCTGCTATAGCGGAATTCCAACTGCATTTCGTGCAGTTCTCAGCGTAATTAAAGAAAAAATTGTGGCTAAAAAGAAAAAGCTGACCAAAGGTCAGGTACGACGCGTTCGTAGCAATCAAAACAAACGTCTGCAAAAAGAGACCAGCGTCCAGTGGGACGAAACCATGCTGGGTGAAGCTAAGCAAGGCTTAGTAATCACTCGCTTTGGTCAACACGCAGATATTGAAGATCTAGAAACAGGCGAAATCGAGCGTTGTAACCTACGACGCAGCATCGAAAGCTTAGTCTCTGGCGATCGCGTGATCTGGCGTAAAGGTCTAGAATCCATGGCTGGTATCTCTGGCATTGTGGAAGCTGTTGAGCCACGCAAATCCGTACTGACTCGCCCAGATTACTATGATGGTCTTAAGCCTGTTGGTGCAAATATCGATCAAATGGTCATCGTCTCCTCAGTGCTTCCAGAGCTTTCGCTTAATATCATCGACCGCTACTTGGTCGCTTCAGAGACGCTGGAAATTGCCCCTCTGATTGTGTTGAACAAGGTAGACCTGCTTAAGCCAGAAGAAGTTGCAGATTATCAGCAACAGCTAAGCACTTACGAGAAAATTGGCTATAAGGTCCTCTTGGTCAGTAAAGAATCAGGCGAAGGTATTGAAGCCCTACAGGAAGAGCTAAAAGATCGCATTAATATTTTTGTTGGTCAGTCTGGTGTTGGTAAATCAAGCCTGGTTAACGCTCTAATGCCTGAGGTAGATGCTGAAGAAGGCGCTGTATCCGAAAACTCAGGTCTTGGTCAGCACACTACCACGGCGGCGCGTTTATACCACTTCCCGAAAGGGGGGGACTTGATTGACTCTCCTGGGGTTCGTGAGTTTGGTCTTTGGCACCTAGAAGCGGATGAGGTCACTAAGGCCTTTGTTGAATTCCGTCCATTCTTAGGCGGTTGTAAATTCCGCGACTGTAAACACCAAGATGATCCAGGTTGTATCCTACGTGAAGCGGTTGAAGATGGAAAAATCACTCAAGTGCGTTTTGATAATTACCACCGTATTATCGAGAGCATGTCGGAGAACAAGGCTAACCGCCACTTCTCAAGTAAAAAATAACCAAGTCGCATAATGACCTCAAAAAGCTGACAAGCGAATTGAGATTGAGTACCATTCTGCGCCGAATTGTTGAACAAGTTGGAAAACAAAGTGTTAGATAAGATTAAAGTCGGCCTGCAATACTGGCTGCCACAACACGCACTGACTCGCCTTGTGGGTAAGCTGGCAAGTGCAAAGGCAGGAAGCCTAACTACGGCCATCATTCGCATGTTTATTAAGCAATACAAGGTAAACATGGACGAGGCTTTGCATAGCGATCCTGCACACTTCAAAACATTTAACGAATTTTTCGTACGTGAGCTAAAAGAAGGCGCACGTCCTATCACTGAAGGCGTAGAGGTTATCTCTCACCCAGCGGATGCCTGTGTGAGCCAGTTTGGCCCGATTGAAGATGGTCAATTGATCCAAGCTAAAGGCCATACCTACTCGGCTCAAGCGCTACTAGGTGGCAGCGCTGCATTGGCACAAGAGTTTGCTGGCGGTGAGTTTGCAACACTTTACCTATCACCGCGTGATTACCACCGTGTGCACATGCCGTGTGACGGCACGCTGCGTCAGATGATCTACGTACCGGGTGACCTTTTCTCAGTAAACCCTTTAACAGCTGAAAATGTACCAAACCTATTTGCACGTAATGAACGTGTGGTATGTATCTTCGACACTGAGTTTGGCCCGATGGCACAAGTCCTTGTTGGTGCGACCATCGTTGGTAGTATTGAGCTTGTCTGGGCAGGTACGGTAACCCCACCTCGTGGCAACACGGTTTACACTTGGGACTACCCAGCGGAAGGTGAAAAATCTGTCGTACTGAAAAAAGGCGAAGAAATGGGACGCTTCAAGCTAGGCTCCACAGTAATAAACCTGTTCGCTAAAGACGCTATCAACTTTGATGAGAGCATGGCGCTGACCAAACCAACGGTGATGGGCACGGCATACGCTCACAAAAAAGCATAGGTTTCGCTCTGCCCCTTTCTAAACGGTCGGCGTTCCGGGGGAGTTGAAGGGGGATCTGACTCCCTAACCTAAAGCACAGACGGTTAGTTCAATCAGAACCCCTCCCAGCCTCCCCTTAGAAAGGGGAGGAGCAAAAACTTATCTTTCCTGTCATAATTTGACTAAAAACAAACTCCCTTTCGATACTTTTCTCTTCCTGCTCAAAATATCGTTTCGATCGACGACCTAGTCGCTGCTCTCAATTATGCTGATTTTTCGTTAAGCAGTTGAGGGATAGGTAAATTATGGCAAAGCAGAATCTTGGTACACTGATCCGACTGCTGATCTGTTTTGGTCTGCCTTTGCTCGTATTGGTCATGCCGATTGACCTAATCCCTATCGATGATCTGACCGTGATACAGCATCGCTTGCTGGCGATTTTCTTGCTCGCCGCACTACTCTGGGTATTAGAGCCTGTACCTGTGTTTGCGACTTCAATATTGATCATCGCACTTGAACTGATCATGATTTCGAACAAAGGGCTATTGGTATTTAGAGACGTGCCTGATGGTCATGATTTTGGCACCTTTATCAATTATACCGACATCTTTGCTGCCTTCTCTTCCCCTATCATCATTCTGTTCATGGGCGGATTTGCACTGGCCATTGCCGCATCCAAATACCAACTAGACAACAACCTTGCCCGAGTACTGCTCAAACCATTTGGTCATCAGCCTAAGTTCATCATGCTGGGCTTAATGCTGATCACTGCGGTGTTTTCAATGTTTATGTCTAACACCGCCACCACGGTGATGATGCTAGCCTTGCTTGGTCCTATCGTGGCCTCTGCACCAAAGGGCGATCTTGGCATCAAAGCACTAGTGTTGTGTATTCCTATTGCCGCAAACACTGGGGGTATCGCCACCCCAATTGGTACACCGCCCAACGCTATTGCACTGCAATACTTAACCGGTGAAAACAGCATCGACTTTCTGTCTTGGATGATGATGGGTCTGCCTTTTGTCATCATCCAGCTTAGTATCGCTTGGTTACTGCTACAAAAGCTGTTCCCATCTTCTCAGACACAAATGACTCTTAAGCTCGACGGAAAATTCAAGAAGAGCTGGCGAGCGATAGTGGTGTACGTCACTTTTGCTGCTACCATTTTGTTGTGGATGACCACCAGCTTACACGGCATGAATACCTATGTGGTTTCAATTATCCCACTCGCCGTTTTTACTCTCACGGGCATCATGGGTAAAGAAGAGTTAAAGCAGATCAACTGGGACGTGTTGTGGCTCGTTGCAGGTGGTATCGCCATTGGTATTGCGCTTGATAAAACGGGGCTGGCTAAAGCACTAGCTCATGCTATCGATTACGAGGCGCTATCACCTGTTGCTGTGGTGATAACCCTATCCATCGTCTGCTGGTTAATGGCAAACTTTATGTCCAACACTGCGACAGCCAACTTACTGATGCCAATTGCTGCGGCGATTGGTACCTCAATGCCATCGCTAGTGTCAGTTGGCGGTATCCAAGGCTTACTGGTTGTGGTCGCTTTCTCAGCTTCACTCGGTATGATCCTGCCGGTATCCACACCACCAAACTCCCTCGCCTACTCGACCGGCCTAATTGAAAGCAAGGACATGGCAAAAACCGGCATTATCATAGGGTTGGTCGGACTTGCGATCGTTTATGCAGCGATGTTGGTATTGACGTAGAGATCGGTAATCGGCTAACGGACGCTGGCGCTTACGGTTAACGGGAAAGACTATGACCGGAAGCGCCAGCGTCCGTTTACCGAATCGAAGTGCAGAATGTGCTATTCTGCACTTTCCTATATCTAATAACCGTTTACCGACCTCATGAACTACGAATGGTTTGCCCTTGCGGCTGCGTTTCTTTGGGCTGTTTCTAGCCTTATTTCTGTGACTCCAGCTCGCCATTTGGGGTCGTTTGCTTATAGCCGTTGGCGCATGGGGTGTACTGCCACCATGTTGATTGCCATGTCATTGGTGAGTGGCGGTTGGACAAGCATCACTTCTGATGCGGTATTGCCGATGGCACTGTCGGGACTTATCGGCATATTTATCGGTGATACTGCGCTGTTTGCTTGCATGAACCGTATGGGCCCTCGTCAAGCTGGGCTGCTGTTCTCTTGCCATGCGGTGTTTTCTGCCATTTTAGGTTACTTCCTTTTTAGTGAAACCTTTACTGAACTTGAAATGGCAGGCTCGACACTGGTGTTTGCTGGTGTGGTCATGGCGATCTTTTTTGGGCGTAAAGGCTCCCATGAATGGGATACGGTGCAAGGCAAGATTTATATTGGAGTGGCCCTTGGTCTCCTAGCGGCCATCTGTCAGGCGCTAGGTGGGATCATTGCCAAACCTGTGATGCAAACCGATATTGACGCCGTATCCGCCTCCGCCATCCGTATGACCACTGCATTTCTAGCCCACTGCGCATTTCGAATGACAGGTGCCAAGCTATCCAAAGCCATCAACCCGATTAATTGGCGTGTATTGGGAATATGTGCGGTTAATGGATTTCTCGCAATGGCGGTGGGTATGACGCTGATCTTATATGCACTGCGAGATGGCAACGTAGGTATGGTCGCACTGCTCTCTTCCACCACACCGATTATGGTTCTCCCTCTGCTTTGGCTATACACCAAGCAGAGGCCAAATCGTTATTCTTGGGCTGGGGCGGTATTGGCGGTTGTGGGGACTGGGTTGTTGGTGAGTAACTAAGCTCGGTAAAGGGCTATCGGACGCTAACGCTTAACGGAACACGGGGAGCTCGAAAGCCGTTAGCCGTTAGCCGTTAGCCGTTAGCGAAGCGTCCGCTTTACCGTTTGCTAAGCCCTAGGAAACGTAAACGCTGTCACCTCATCAATATGCGCTTTCCCCAACGCCAACATGATCAGCCGATCAACCCCAAGTGCTACCCCGGCGCAAGCAGGAAGGCCATGCTCTAGCGCCTTAATCAGGTGGTGATCAATAGGCATCTGAGCCAGCCCCATCTCTTCTCGTTGACGATTATCTTGTTCGAAGCGTGCCAGTTGTTCTTGGGCATTGTCCAGCTCATGAAATCCGTTGGCTAACTCAATACCTTTAAAATAGACCTCAAAACGATCGGCCACTCGTGGGTCTTGGGCATTGATCTTGGCGAGCGCCGCTTGCGATGCAGGAAAATCGTAAACAAAGGCAGGTGCTTGCTGACCAATCTTTGGCTCCACACCGACGCTGAACAGCAGTTGCAACAAAGTGTCTCTGTCTTGCTCAGGTTCTGCGATATCACTCAGGCCCAGTGTTGCTGCTGAAGCTTTAAGCGCTTCCATGCTGGCTTCAAGTGGACATACTGCCAACACTGACACAAAAGCCTGTTGGTAGGTCATGCGCTCAGCGTTGCCACAGTCCAGCACCTGTTGTAACAGCTGGTCCATCTCATCCATCAAGTCATGATGATCAAATCCCACTCGATACCACTCTAGCATGGTGAATTCAGGGTTGTGATAGCGACCATTTTCCTCGTTACGAAACGCTTTGTTGATCTGATAAATGCAGCCACTGCCTGCGGCTAATAGTCGCTTCATGTGAAATTCTGGGCTGGTCATTAGGTGCAGTGCTTGACCATCGGCAAAGCCAGGGCCAACAAAATGAGTTTCAAAAGTATGAAGATGAATGTCGGTTACCGTAGCGTGACTCATCGCTGGTGTATCCACCTCAATCACATTGCGCTCGGCGAAAAAGGTTCGTATCTGTGCAATTAACTCAGCTCGCTGACGTAATACTGAAATCTGTGCATTGGGTTGCCAGGATAATGACATGGGATGGACTCCAACAAGTTGAGTAAAAACAAGCAATAACACCGCCGTATAGTCACTTAATGCCACTCACAAGATGAACTTTTCAATTCAATTACTTAGTGAGTATTTAGCCAATAACTTTAAGCGATGTGTAGCGAAGCAAAGTATGCCAAATTAAGACGTGACTTTCCTCACACATGGCCAAAAATTTACTCGTATCGCACTGTTTCCGAGCCAAAAACCTGATTACATCAATTTTTTTGCCCAAGCGCTTCTCTAGACTGATGAAAGGACCAAAAACAAAAATATTATTAAAACTAGGCACAAGGAGCGGCCACATAAAGCGAATTTTCGTCAATATGTGTTGCCGTTTTTTTATGCCCCAACACACTGGAGGATAACTGTGCAAACAATTACCACAGATATCGCAGTCATCGGCGCTGGCGGCGCTGGTCTTCGTACTGCTATTGCCGCAGCTGAAGCAAACCCAGACATGGAGATCGCTCTGATTTCCAAAGTCTACCCAATGCGCTCCCACACGGTTGCAGCAGAGGGCGGCTCTGCTGCTGTAGTGAAAGATGAAGACAGCTTAGATAACCACTTCAACGATACCGTTGGTGGTGGTGACTGGCTTTGTGAACAAGACGTCGTTGAGTTCTTTGTTGAAAACGCTACTCGTGAAATGATCCAAATGGAACAGTGGGGTTGCCCATGGAGCCGTAAGGAAAATGGTGAGGTAAACGTGCGTCGTTTCGGCGGCATGAAGGTAGAGCGCACATGGTTTGCCGCAGACAAAACCGGCTTCCACATGTTGCACACCTTGTTCCAGACCTCAATGAAATACGACAATATCGTGCGTTTCGATGAGTATTTCGTTGTCGACCTACTGGTTGAAGACAACGAAGTGCAAGGCTTGATTGCTATTCATATGGCGGAAGGCGAACTGGTCACCATCAAAGCGAAATCCGTTGTACTTGCGACGGGTGGCGCTGGTCGTGTTTACCACTGTAATACCAATGGCGGCATTGTTACCGGTGATGGGATGGCAATGGCTTATCGTCATGGTGTTCCACTGCGTGATATGGAGTTTGTGCAATACCACCCGACTGGCTTACCTGGGACCGGTATTTTGATGACCGAAGGGTGTCGTGGTGAAGGCGGGATCATCGTAAACAAAGATGGCTACCGTTACTTACAAGATTATGGCATGGGCCCAGAAACCCCTGTGGGTCAGCCAAAAAACAAATACATGGAGCTAGGGCCTCGCGATAAGGTTTCGCAAGCGTTCTGGCATGAGCAGCAAAAAGGCAACACCATCAAACACCCATTAGGTGATGTGGTGCATCTTGACCTTCGCCACTTGGGTGAAGAGTACTTGCAAGAGCGTCTGCCATTTATCTGTGAGCTGGCGAAAGCGTACGTTAACGTTGACCCAGCGAAAGAACCAATCCCTATCCGTCCAACGGTTCACTACACCATGGGTGGCATTGAAACCAACCAAACCTGTGAAACTCGCATCAAGGGTCTGTTTGCGGTAGGTGAGTGTGCCTCTGTAGGTCTTCACGGTGCAAACCGCCTTGGTT
The DNA here is from genome assembly GCF_023716565.1 of Vibrio sp. SCSIO 43136. Taxonomy (NCBI): domain Bacteria; kingdom Pseudomonadati; phylum Pseudomonadota; class Gammaproteobacteria; order Vibrionales; family Vibrionaceae; genus Vibrio; species Vibrio sp. SCSIO 43136. Next base: position 2,910,906 of record NZ_CP071848.1, read on the forward strand.
CTAACTCACTGGCTGAGTTTGTGGTATTTGGCCGTGTGGCTGGTGAGAAAGCCGCTGAACGTGCCAAAGAGTTCAAGGGTTGGAACGATGAGTCTATCGATGCTCAAGTCAAAGCAGTAGAAGAGCGAATTGCAGCACTTCTTAACCAAGAAGGTGACGAGAACTGGGCGGACATCCGCACCGAGATGGGCCATACCATGGAAGCAGGCTGTGGCATCTATCGCCAACAAGACTTAATGCAAGCGACCATCGATAAGATCACCGAGCTTAAAGAGCGATACAAGCGTATCGGGATCAAAGATAAAGGCAAAGTGTTCAACACTGACCTACTCTACGCTATCGAAGTCGGTTATGGCCTTGAAGTTGCAGAAGCTATGGTTCACTCAGCCATCTTGCGTACTGAATCTCGCGGTGCTCACCAACGCCTCGATGATGGTTGCACAGAGCGTGATGATGAGAACTTCCTAAAGCACTCATTAGCCTTCTACCAACCAGACGCAGCGCCATCGATTGACTACAGCAAAGTCACCATTACTAAATCACAGCCAAAAGCTCGCCTCTACGGTGAAGCCGCAGAAAAAGCTGCTGCTGAGGAAGCCGCCAAGGCTGCAAAAGCTGATGATGCGGAGCCAACAGAGGAGAAAGCGTAATGAACAATCGAGTTCAGAAAGTAGAAATCATGCGCTATGACCCGGCTCATGATGACAAACCATACATTGACACCTTCGAAGTACCGTTCGACGAAACCATGTCGATCTTAGATGCGATTGGTTACATCAAAGATAACCTAGATAAAAACCTATCCTATCGCTGGTCTTGTCGTATGGCGATTTGTGGCTCGTGTGGTCTGATGGTAAATGGAGTACCTAAGCTGGCGTGTAAGAGCTTCCTGCGTGACTACCCGAATGGCGTAAAGATCGAACCACTGGCCAACTTCCCGATCGAAAAAGATCTGATCGTGGACATGACACCATTCATCGAACGTCTTGAGGCGATTAAGCCATACATCATTGGCAACGACCGTAAACCAGAAGATGGTACTAACCTGCAAACCCCAGAGCAGATGGCGAAATACAAACAGTTCGCTGGCTGTATCAACTGTGGGCTTTGTTATGCGGCTTGTCCTCAGTTTGGTTTAAACCCTGAGTTCATTGGTCCTGCAGCACTGACACTGGCGCATCGCTACAACCTAGATAGCCGTGATAATGGCCAAGCTGAGCGCATGGACATCATCAACGGTGAAAATGGTGCTTGGGGCTGTACCTTTGTCGGTTACTGCTCTGAAGTGTGTCCTAAGAATGTTGATCCTGCGGCGGCAGTAAACCAAGGCAAGATTGAGTCTTCAATGGACTTTGTGATTGCGATGCTAAAGCCTGATGGCAAACCAGTTAAAGAGGAGGCGTAAGGCATGAGTAACCGTAAACCTTATGTTCGTGAAGTAAAACGCACGTGGTGGAAGGACAATCCGTTTTATCGCTTTTACATGGTTCGTGAAGCAACGGTACTTCCGCTTATACTGTTTACCCTCTTCCTAACCATAGGTCTAGGCAGCTTAGTCAAGGGACCTGAAGCATGGGCTGGGTGGCTTGAGTTCATGGCTAACCCTATTGTGGTGGCGATCAACATCGTGGCACTCCTGGGTAGCTTGTTCCACGCTCATACCTTCTTCACCATGTTCCCGCAGGTGATGCCTATTCGTATCAAAGGCAAACTTGTTGATACTAAAACACTGGTGATGGGCCAATGGGCGGCAGTTGCTGCCATTTCACTCATCGTACTGATTGTGGTTTAAGGAGAAAAATAATGATTAATCGTCATCCAAAACGCTCTGATGAACCTGTATGGTGGGGCCTATTTGGTACAGGAGGCAGCTGGTTTGCCATGATCACCCCTGTCACTGTTTTGGTACTCGGTATCCTAGTACCAATGGGTGTGATTGATGCTGAAGCCATGAGCTATGAAAGAGTGTCTGGTTTTGTTACTAGCATCATCGGCGCACTGTTTATCATCGCCACCATCGCCCTGCCAATGTGGCACGCCATGCACCGTGTTCATCATGGTATGCATGATCTTAAAATCCATACGGGCGTGGTTGGTAAGATCGCTTGTTATGCGATTGCTGGTTTTTTGTCGGCGCTGGCTGTTGTGTTTGTGATTATGATATAGAAAATCGGACGCTGCGCTAACGGTTCACGGACGCGTTGCTAGCGGGAAACGGCAATAGCTAAAAACAAAAAGCTGGAAGAGTAATGCTCTTCCAGCTTTTTTCTTAGCCGTTAGCAAAGCGTCCGTTTACCGCTTTCCCTTAGCTTTACGTCCGATAGCTTTACGTCCGAAGTTCTACTTCTGCACCACTTTCTGTGTTTGGTCCATCAACCCTAGTGCGCCGAAGCCAGTAATCACATCCAAGTTAGTTTTCAAGCCGCCTTCGTTACCACCACCAATATAGTTTTGCGGCATTTGCACTTGGAAGTTTTGCAAGTTGCTGTACATCACGTTCGACACTTCGCGATTAAGCTCAGCAAGGTACACCTCTTTGTTTGCACCCAGCGCTGCATATTTCGCTTTCAATACCTCAGCTTCTGCTCGCCCTTTCTCCAAGATAGCCTGCGCTTCAAACTCGGCAGATAACGCATTGGCTTTTTGGATGGCTAGGTTCGCCTCTGCAATGGCTAGCTCTTTTTCTTTCTCAACTTCAGCAAGACGTTTGGTTTTCTCAACCTCTACAATTTCTCGCTCTGCGATTTGGCGAGCTACCTCAACCTCTTTTTGCTGAGAAATGATTGCCAACTCTTTCTGGCGCTGAGCATCTTGTACTTCGCGAGTACGCTGTATCTCTTTACGCAGTTGCTCGGTTTCCGCTTGGGCTTTCGAGGTCTCTTGCTCTTGAATCGCTCGAATACGGTCAGCAACCAAACGCTTTTTATCAGCTAGCAGTTGATCAAGCTGCTGCTCTGGTTGAGGGTCACCAATGGTTACCTGCGTCACCTGAATCCCATACTGCTGAAGTGGGTTGTCCTGACGAATCGGCTGGCCACTGTCATCGAGCACTGGCACGGTTTTCCACACTAACTGCTGCGTGCGCTGAAGCTGGTTAGCATTAGACTGATTCGCACCCACAGGGGCAAGATCTAACTCTTCCACTTCGACCTGTCGCCTTTCGGTGAGGTATATCCCCTCTCGAAGTTGATCGCCAAGCTTAGATTTAAACTGGTTAAGTCCCCCCTGAAAGAACTCTTCGCCAGTATACTGGGTGGCGGTAATCACTGTTACGTTGCGGGCATTTTTTACCAGCAATGCATCAATCAAGTTGCTGTTATTGCGAAACTCCTTGTGCATTTTTTCCACCGCTTCAGGGTTATTGCTCAGCTTGAAGCGAAAGGTAACAGGGATCTGACCAATATAGGTATCGGCAAAACGCACCTGTACTGGGTCAAGTCGTTGGAAGAAATCCTCGCCCTGACTGTTGCCAAATGACACGGTGATCACTTGGTCGTATTTGGTGATCTTAGATAAAAACGGCATTCTGAAGTGAATACCCGGCTCGGTGAACACATCTAACTCACCCGTAATATTGTTCTGATGCACGTAGCTGTAACCAGCATCAGTCATCAATACAGAACTGTTAATCGTTAAGCCTAATGCCAGTAGTGGCACGCCTATAATGGCGGTTTTTATCCCTTTGGTTAGTAACTGACGTCTTTCTGCCACTTTCAAGCCCTCTCCTAAGCCTTTATTTTCCATATTATTCTCCTTGTTTGGGTTGTCATTGAGTAAACCGAATAGATCAAGGTGATGTGCAACTCGTTGACAACGAGGACTAATGTATCAAATTGTTACACTAAGGAATAATCGAAAGATTCATTAATTTGATATGGTTTTTACGAAACATACAAATAATGAATGACAATGCGTTACTTTTAGAGGTGGCTCAAATAAATGGCGGAAATAAAAAAAGCCGGAGAGTTTGAAACTCTTCGGCTTTTTCTTATATCGTAAACACAGAGCCTAATGGCCTAACGTTCCATCAGCAATGCTTTTAGATAGTATTTATTTTACTCGACCTACGTATTCACCAGTACGAGTGTCTACTTTCACTACTTCACCGATCTGGATGAATAGTGGAACACGTACTACCGCACCTGTCGTTAGTGTTGCAGGTTTACCACCTGTGCCTTGAGTGTCGCCTTTCAGACCAGGGTCTGTTTCTGTCACTTCAAGCTCAACGAAGTTTGGCGGAGTCACAGTAATTGGGTTACCGTTCCAAAGAGTGATCATACAAGTGTTGTTCTCTACCAACCACTTAGCATTGTCACCAACCGCTTTAACGTCTGCAGCGATTTGTTCGAATGTTTCGTTGTTCATAAAGTGGTAGAATTCGCCATCGTTGTATAGGTAGTCTAGGTCGATATCCATTACGTCAGCAACTTCAACAGTTTCACCTGACTTAAAGGTTTTCTCTAGTACCTTACCAGACAGTAGTTTACGAATTTTAACGCGGTTAAACGCTTGGCCTTTACCAGGCTTTACGTATTCGTTTTCAAGAATAACGCATGGCTCATTGTCCAGCATTAGTTTCAGGCCGCCTTTAAATTCGTTAGTGCTAACAGTAGCCATTTTTTCCTCTTACTATGTCCGAGTTCAATTTAATGCCGCACATCATAACCCGAAATGCCCCAACTGTTGAGCAAAACTGGCTTCAACAGCTAGCGAATGCGATCACAGATCCCAATGAGCTGTTAAAACAGCTAGAGATCGATCCCACGCCATGGCAAAAAGGGTTGGCTGCACGAGAGCTGTTCGCAATGCGAGTCCCTCAAAGCTTTGTTGAGAGAATGGAAAAAGGCAACCCAAATGATCCATTGCTGCGTCAGGTGCTGCCTCTGATTGAAGAGTTCGATACACCCGTAGGCTACAACGCCGACCCACTGCAAGAGCAAGACAATGAGCAACCGGGGCTGCTGCACAAATACAAAAACCGAGCGCTGCTGATCTTAAAAGGCGGCTGTGCGGTAAATTGCCGCTACTGTTTCCGTCGTCACTTCCCTTATCAAGACAACAAAGGGTCCAAATCTGTGTGGCAGCAAAGTTTGGATTACATCATTGAGCACACTGAATTAAACGAGGTGATCTTATCGGGCGGTGACCCACTGATGGCCAAAGATAGCGAACTGCAATGGTTGATTGAACGCATCGAGCAGATTTCACATATTCGTACCCTACGCATTCATACTCGCTTACCTGTGGTTATCCCAGCTCGAATCACCAATGAGCTATGTCAAATGCTTGCAGGGAGCCGCTTGAACACCGTTTTGGTAACCCACGTTAACCATGCCAATGAGATTTGCCCTGAGTTCAGAGCCAAAATGGCTGAGCTAAAACAAACAGGGACCACCTTGCTCAACCAAGGCGTGATGCTAAAAGGAGTGAATGATTCCGTTCAAGCGCAAGTAGCGTTAAGTGAATCTTTGTTTGACGCAGGCATTCTCCCCTACTATCTGCACGTGTTAGATAAGGTTCAGGGCGCAGCGCATTACTTTATATCTGACCAAGAAGCCAAAACGATTATGCGTGAGGTAATGACACAAGTGTCGGGGTATTTAGTGCCAAAGCTGACACGTGAGATTGGTGGGCGTAGCAGTAAGACACCGCTGGATTTGCATTTAGAGTAGAGAATTTATTTGCAGCTTCGCTCGATCCGCTTTCCCATTTTCATTTTTTCAATTCTTAATCTCATGGCTTCATGGCAAATCACCTTGCCTTGATTTGCCTCGGAGATTCCGGTAGCAATCAACTGATCTTTGGTTAACCCTTTTTTATCACCAGAATCTAATTCGTCAACTGCCTTTTTAACACTCTTCTTTTCCATTATCGCTATCCATAGTTGGGCTGTGTATTAGCGGTAGCTCATTCCTAACAGCAGGGCTTGATTAATAACCAAGCCCTTGTATGAAAGTCAATTACTTCGCAAAGTTAACAATTGGGAAGCACTTGAAGAAACCGTTGTCCGCACAGTTCAGCAGACCAATTTGCACGCCTTCGATTTGCTTAGTTTTGTTAAAGAAACCAAACTGGAAATTCGATTTTTCTGAGATGCTCACCAAAGCAACGTCAGCCATAGTGTGACCTTGAGAGTAGTTCACCGTACTAAGGTTTAAACCTTTCACATCGTTGGTGTAGTTCACTAGACCTGCATTCAGGCCTTTCGCCTGACCTTCGTTCCAGTTGAATAGGCCCAATGATACACCCTTCATTTCTTGGTTTACTTTCGAGCCACCAAAGAAAAGACCGAAGTTTAGACCAGTTGTTTTGTCAGTTTCAGACATACCCAGTAAAGAGACATCCACACCTTTAACCTCACTCACTTTACCGTGAAGCACTGACAAACGAACACCACCCACTGCATCATTGCTTGGCACGTTGTTGCCTTCAAGCGTTGAGAACATTGCACCTGAGCTATCAGCCATCGCCACTGGCGCAGCTAAAGATGCAGCCATCAAAGTTGTGAATAGTACTTTCTTCATTATGTTGTCCTTTTAAAGCTAAAAAATCGGCAAGCAACGAGGGATTGCTTGCCAATACATTTATAAATGCGGGCGAAATATAGGGGATAAAACATCCAGACACAAGACACTTATTCGCTAGTGATCGCACTCAAACCATGTTGACTCGATGGTTCATCTCGCAGCTTTGTCAGTACGGTTCTTTGCTCGACATGCCACAGATGACTAAACCCATCGTAATGATGTACTGGGAAACAGTGACTTGCGTGATCTGTTTTCACCACTAACTTTCCACCTTGTGCTAAGCGACACGGCGTTAGTGCCAACTCCTCACTAAACGCATTAAACAACCAGTTGGCATGATATTCAGACTCTGCAGGCATTAAAATGATCAGCTCTCCGTGCTCGCCCATACCAAACACATCAATATCTCGAAGGCGTTGTTTGAGCAAGTTAATGATATGAGTCTCGACTTGCTCAGCAACGTCAATACCATATACATCTTGGTAGTCTTTCCAAGTATTAGGCTGGATGACTGTGACGGCGAGGTATGGCTTTTCACTCATCTCTTTGAGGGATTCTTCAATCCCTGCCAAATTCAACAGACCGGTTTGAGCATGGTTAAAAAGCAAATAGCGCTCATAAGCCAGCATGCTCGAATAGCTCTTTCTCAACAGCAACCCAATGGCTAACAAATAGGTGAAAAACAGTGTGATCAGTACATACTGTTTACTGTGCCAAAGGTGTGATAAGTGCTGTTTCCAGTTCTGCTCTACATTGAGGTAAAGACGTGTATCTAACCCCTGCCCCTGCAGTGGTTTGGAAATGGCGTAATGAGTTAACCCCATCGTATTGCTGCCTTCCCAATCAGAGATTTTGTATTCTCTTTGGTAGCGGCCTTTGATCTTACTTGCGAGCGAATCTAGACCGAGCACACCGATAAACTCGCCATCTTTATGCACACCAACGGTCAAGGTGACCACCTGCTGGCCTAAGATCAAATCTTCATATTCCCCAGTAAAAGTAATACCGCCAGGGTGCTCTGCAAGCCCGTGCCTAATGGTGTTGACCCAAAATGGTCGCTCTTCAATGATCTCATCGAAGTCACCACCATGAACATGTTCAGCAAGCAGCGCAGGCGAGGATATGATGAACTTATCGCGCGAAATGAAGTAGATCGAGGAGACTTTGTCCACCAGCCCAACAAGGTAAGACATTACCGTTGCTGAAGGTAGCATCGACTCTGCCAGTGTTGCCATGGCATCTTGTTTACCACACATGTTTGGTGGACCTGAGAAAACAAAGTCAAACTTGTTGCCTCGGCTCATCTCGCTAAACAGGTAGCATGTATCGCCCACACTTTTCTTAAGTACAGGATAAGGGTAGTGATTTTGGTGCATCTCACTGTGCGAGGTCATCTCAAATTCGACCGAACGTAGGGTATGTGTCATATCCCTCAGCTGCATCATCAGCTGGTTTTGTTCAATCTGATACTCTTCCTGAGCTTCATCCAGTGCGTCTATCAGTATTAATAACAGAAAGACACCAAATATAGCGGTCACGCCTAATAAGGCCCGCTTAATTGGAAAAGAGTATTGATAACTCACTGTTATACCTAGTTTAATCTCAGCAAAAAAGCGTAGCTACCATAGCAGAACTGGCCAGAAGGGAAAGTCAATTTTAAGTGATTTTATAAGTGTTTGGTTTTATATATTTATAAAAGGGTTTGTGGGGAGGGGGATGTTTGGTTTTATATCAAAAGGTTAGGAGAATGAAATTTCGGTAAAGGGGAAAGGGCTGTCGGGAGGCGGAGAGAAAACTATTCGCCTTTTACCGCTAGCGTCAGCGTCCGTTAGCAAAGCGTCCGTTAGCAAAGCGTTCGTATCCCAAAATAACAAAGCCCCGTCAATCGACGAGGCTTTGTATAATATCTAACTCAAACGAGTCGACAATGTGAATTTATCACATCATGCCTGGCATGCCGCCCATACCACCCATGCCGCCCATATCAGGCATTGCTGGAGCGTCTTTCTGTGGTAGGTCAGTTACCATCGCTTCGGTTGTGATCATAAGACCAGCAACAGATGCTGCGAACTGAAGTGCAGAGCGAGTTACTTTGGTTGGGTCTAGGATACCCATTGCGATCATGTCGCCGTATTCGCCTGTTGCTGCGTTGTAGCCGTAAGAGCCTTCGCCGCCTTTCACGTTGTTTGCTACTACTGACTCTTCGTCACCAGCGTTGCTTGTGATTTGACGGATTGGCGCTTCCATTGCACGTAGTGCAACACGGATACCAACGTTTTGCTCCTCGTTGCTGCCTTCAAGACCAGCAATCTTGTGTGCAACACGGATAAGCGCTACACCACCACCAGCAACCACACCTTCTTCAACCGCTGCGCGAGTTGCGTGAAGCGCGTCTTCTACGCGGTCTTTCTTCTCTTTCATCTCAACTTCAGTGGCTGCACCAACTTTGATTACTGCAACACCGCCAGCTAGTTTAGCCACACGCTCTTGCAGTTTCTCTTTGTCGTAGTCTGAAGTTGCGTCTTCGATTTGTTGACGGATCTGAGCCACACGGCCTTGGATCATCGCTTCTTCACCCACACCATCGATGATAGTAGTGTTTTCTTTAGTGATAGAGATGCGCTTCGCTTGACCTAGGTCTTCTAGTGCTACTTTCTCAAGCTCTAGACCGATCTCTTCAGAGATCACAGTACCACCAGTTAGGATAGCGATGTCTTGAAGCATAGCTTTACGACGGTCACCGAAACCAGGCGCTTTAACCGCAGCCACTTTCACGATGCCACGCATGTTGTTCACAACTAGTGTTGCTAGAGCTTCACCTTCTACGTCTTCTGCGATGATTAGCAGTGGACGAGACGCTTTAGCAACAGCTTCTAGAGTAGGAAGAAGTTCACGGATGTTCGAAACTTTCTTGTCTACTAGAAGAACGAATGGGTTTTCTAGATCAACAGAGCCCGCTTCTTGGTTGTTGATGAAGTAAGGAGATAGGTAACCGCGGTCAAACTGCATACCTTCAACCACGTCTAGCTCGTCTTGAAGTGCTTGACCTTCTTCAACAGTGATTACACCATCACGACCTACACGCTCCATCGCTTCAGCGATGATGTTACCTACACTCTCATCAGAGTTTGCAGAGATAGTACCTACCTGTGCGATAGCTTTAGTATCAGCACATGGAACAGAAAGTGCTTTAAGCTCTTCAACGGCAGCAGCTACTGCTTTGTCGATGCCGCGCTTAAGATCCATTGGGTTCATGCCAGCGGCTACTGACTTAAGACCTTCGTTTACGATAGCTTGTGCTAGTACGGTTGCTGTTGTCGTACCATCACCTGCAGCGTCGTTTGCTTGAGACGCCACTTCCTTCACCATCTGTGCGCCCATGTTTTGGAACTTGTCTTCAAGTTCGATCTCACGTGCAACAGAAACACCATCTTTAGTGATGGTTGGTGCGCCAAATGATTTGTCTAGAACTACGTTACGGCCTTTAGGACCTAGTGTTACTTTTACTGCGTCAGCTAGAACGTTTACACCTTCTAGCATTTTAACTCGTGCGTCGTTACCAAATTTAACGTCTTTAGCAGCCATCTTTATTTTCCCTTTCGAATTCTTTAGTTAGTCGTTTTTTGAACCAGAGTAAGAACTACTCAATGATTGCGCTTATTCAACGATTGCCATGATGTCGTTCTCAGACATGATCAGCACTTCTTTGCCGTCGATTTTCTCAGACTTAGTTGCGTAACCTTCTGCGAAGATAACGGTATCACCAACTTTCACGTCCAGCGGTTGTACTGTGCCATTCTCTAGGATGCGGCCTTTGCCAACAGCTAGAACGGTACCACGAGTTGATTTTTCCGCAGCAGAACCAGTCAGAACGATGCCGCCAGCAGACTTAGATTCAACTTCTTGGCGTTCAACGATAACTCGGTCATGTAAAGGACGAATGTTCATCGGTCATCTCTCCTGATGTGATGTTTGTTAATAGATTGCCGTTTTCGGCGATTGTTGATGTATATGTGGTTGAATTTGGCCGATCCCAAGGGCTAGAGATAAAAAAATGTGACTAGTGTCGGGAAAAGGGTTTAAGGGTTTAAGGGTTTAAGGGTTTAAGGGTTTAAGGGTTTAAGGGTTTTTGCAGATTGAAGTTATCGGTTCTGTAGTCAAGGCTATGAAGGAAAGGTCTTTTGGGTCTTACCCTTGAGCTATAGCGCCCCTTAAACCCTTAGCGCAGCGTTCGCATCTCCTGTATCCTATCGTTCACCTCGTCTATTAGTTGTACTCCCTATATGTCAGATAAACATGGATTGCTAACCGCACCCATTGCCGAAGTCTTGCGCCGTATGACGGTGCCTATGACCTTTGGCATGATAGCGATCTTGATGTTTAACTTAGTGGATACCTTCTTCATTTCACTGCTTGGCACTCAAGCACTTGCGGCAATTAGCTTTACCTTTCCGGTCACCTTCGCCGTTAACTGCATCACGATGGGCATAGGGATTGGGCTTTCGACTAACATCGGTCGGTTGCTGGGCCAAGGCGATAACCGCAACGCAGCGAGATTTGCCACCCACGGATTAATCCTGGCGGTGACCTTGGTCATTTGTGCATCCTTTATCGGCATCGTGACCACAGGGCCATTGTTCTCATTGCTTGGAGCAGAAGCGTCACTCATCCCACTTATCGAGCAATATATGTGGGTGTGGTATCTCAGTGTGCCACTGCTAGTGATACCAATGGCTGGCAATAGCGCCATTCGCGCCACTGGAGATACCGCAACCCCAGCAAAAATCATGATGCTGGCAGGGCTTATCAATGGTGTGCTCGATCCGCTGCTGATCTTTGGTATTGGCCCCTTTCCCGAACTTGGTATTCAAGGGGCAGCCATAGCCAGTGCAGTCAGCTGGTTAGGCGCTTTAATAGGTTCGCTGTACATATTAATCAAACGCGAACGCTTGCTCTCATTGCCTAACGCAAAAATCATCGATGACTGTAAACAGATTCTAAAAATCGGTACACCAGCGGCACTCTCCAACGCGATGAATCCTCTAAGTGGCGCAATTATTATGATGATGCTGGCCAGTCACGGAACGGCAGCAGTTGCGGCTTACGGTGCAGCTCAGCGAGTCGAGTCCATTTTGATTCTAGTGTTGATGGCACTGACTTCCACCCTCACCCCATTTATGGCGCAAAACTTAGGTGCAAATAACCCTGAGCGTAGCTTTGAAGGGCTGTTCCTCAGCATGCGTTTTTCAATTGCCTTTCAGCTAGTAATTTTCGTGATGATGGTGCCACTGAGCATCCCAATCTCACTGCTGTTCTCTCAAGAGCAACAAGTACAAGATCTGCTTTGGCATTACTTACTGTTCGTGCCAGCAAGCTACGGGTTCTTGGGAGTGACGATGATGTTAGTCAGTGCGCTCAATGCGATGCATAAACCATTGTGGGCTTTTGGTTGGAGTGCGATGCGTCTATTCGTATTTACCATTCCTAGCGCTTGGGTTGGCAGCCTTTATCACGGCATTGAAGGACTGTTTATCGGCTTAGCCTTGGGTAATGTTATTGGTGGTGTTTTTGGGTATCTCTATGCACTAAAAGAGCGCCGTATGGCGCTCACTTAAGCGACAGTGCACAACACTTCATATCGCTGCAAAATATTGTCTTTAAAAGATTCGGGGATGAGCTCCCACGGCATAACTTGCACAAAGATGGGAATATTCGAATGTTGCAGGGCGTGTTTAAACTCGGCGATATCGTTTTGGCCATTTTCTGGGGTTATTAGAGCCAAGTCCAAGTCGCTATATGGACGATTCGTTCCTTTCACTCGGCTACCGTATGCCCACAACTCACTACCGGAACACAAGGTCTGTTGAGCAATTTGACATACTCTTGCACGATCTTTTTCTCGTAAATTAATCATACGATTGCTGCCTAAACAAACTCTCAAGGCGTTTACAGTCTTCAATAAAGCTCGGCAACAGAGCTAAAGTAGTATCTGCAAACTTAACGCCATAGTCGTGAGCGGTGTTATTACGATTGTCGCGATACTCTAACCAGCGCTCAACCTCTTCCATCGATAACAGGCCAAACTGAGCTGCTTTACGAAAAATATCTTTATAAAACAGTTTATCTGCTGCGCTATGAGAATGAAGATAAGGACGTAGACACAGCTTTAATAGCTTACCAGACTGCTCTAGCAATATTTCAAACTCTTTGACACAAGCTGAGCGAAACATTTCATACTCGATAGAGTCTGGCTGCGCCTGCACCGTCAAAGTATGTGCTTTTTCGAGGGTTTGAATGCATTTAAGATAAAAGTCTGTGTTAATCATACTGTTTAAAGCTAAATCCCATCACCACCCGTAAAGGTCTGTGACTTACCATTGAAGTTTTGGTCCATATCCATTGCTGGCATCTCTGACTTAGGTCGACCGACAATTTTAGCAGGAACCCCCGCCGCAGTAGTGTGAGCGGGTACTGGCTGCAACACCACAGAGCAAGAGCCAATTTTAGCGCCAACCCCAACTTCGATATTACCGAGGATCTTCGCCCCTGCCCCAATCATCACGCCTTCACGTATTTTCGGGTGACGGTCACCACTCTCTTTACCAGTACCACCCAGTGTTACGTCTTGCAAAATCGATACATCATTCTCAACCACCGCAGTTTCGCCGATAACGATGCCAGTGGCGTGGTCGAGCATAATGCCCTTACCAATTTGGGCTGCTGGGTGAATATCTACCTGACACGCAACTGAGATTTGGTTTTGCAGGTAAGTCGCTAACGCTTTTCTGCCTTGACCCCAAAGCCAGTTAGCCACTCGATAACCTTGCAGTGCGTGATAACCTTTTAAATAAAGCAGTGGCATCGAATACATAGCAACGGCAGGATCTCGATTCACGACCGCACAGATATCGCATGCAGCGGCGCTAGAAATGGATGGATCTTCTTTAAACGCCATCTCAATTACTTCTCGCACCGCCATTGCTGGCATCGAGCTGGTTTTGAGCTTGTTTGCGAGAATATAGCTTAGCGCTGCAGCCAAACTGTCGTGGTTAATGATGGTTGCATGATAGAAGCTCGCCAACATTGGCTCTTCTTCCGCCATTTTACGCGCTTCTTCAACGACCGCTTTCCATACCACTTGCTTCTCACAAACTTTCATCGTCTTCCTTAACCTCTGCTACTTCCTTCGGTGCTTTTTATGCTTCTGCTTTCTTATCACGAGCGAGCAAGTCTTGCGCCGCTGCTCGTGCATCTTTGTCTTGATACAGTACTTGATAGATTTGGTCAACTATTGGCATTTCAACGCCCATGCGTTGAGCAAGCATCCAAACTTCTTTGGTGTTGCGATACCCTTCTACCACCTGACCAATTTCCTCTTGCGCTGTATCCACGTCTTTACCTTGACCAAGCGCCAAGCCAAAACGACGGTTACGCGATTGGTTGTCAGTACAGGTGAGCACCAAATCGCCCAAGCCCGCCATGCCCATGAAAGTCTCTTGCTGCGCACCAAGCGCTAAGCCCAGACGAGTCATCTCAGCAAGACCGCGAGTAATCAATGCTGTGCGAGCATTGGCCCCAAAGCCGATGCCGTCAGACATACCAGCGCCAATCGCAATCACGTTCTTTACCGCACCACCAAGTTGCATGCCGATGAAATCACTGTTGGCATACACACGGAAGGTTTTGCTGCAGTGAATTTTCTCTTGTAGATCTTTAACAAACTGCGCATTCGGAGAAGCCACTGAAATCGCAGTCGGCATTCCCATCGCCAGCTCTTTGGCAAACGTCGGGCCAGACAGTACCGCTAAAGGCAAGTCTTCACCAATAACGTCGTGCGCCACCTCTTTAAGCAAACGACCGGTTTCAGGCTCCAGTCCTTTCGTCGCCCAACAGATTCGTGTGTCATCACGCAAATGAGGTTTTAGGCTGTTAAGCACAATGCCAAACACGTGGCTTGGCACCACCACCAAGATATCACGGCTGGCTTTGACGGCTTTCTCAAGATCAGACTCAACAATCAGCGATGGAGGAAAATCAATCCCCGGCAGAAACTCATGGTTGGCACGATCGGCTTCAAGGCGCTGCATATGATCCTCTTCATGCCCCCAAATCACGACATTTGCGCCGTTACGAGCCAAAGAAATCGCCAAAGAAGTGCCGTAAGAACCCGCACCAATGACTGTCATTGCGACTTCTTTGCCATATACATCTTTATCGAGAGTATCCATTTTTATCCGCCTGAAGCTTTTCGTTAGTGATGTGTATTATAAATAAAAAATGCACATCGGGGATGTGCATTTTTCTATAAGCTAGGGTTTGCTCTCTAATAACGAGGGCATGACCTACTGCGAGAGATTAAGCTTCTGCTTGACCTTCAGCTTGGTTTTGTAGGTAGTTCATGAACAGAGCGTCAAAGTTTACTGGCGCAAGGTTCAGTTGAGGGAAAGTACCCTTAACTACTAGGCTTGAGATAGTTTCACGAGCGTATGGGAACAGGATGTTCGGGCAGAATGCACCTAGGCAATGCGCTAGCT
This sequence comes from Vibrio sp. SCSIO 43136, assembly GCF_023716565.1. Lineage (NCBI taxonomy): Bacteria > Pseudomonadati > Pseudomonadota > Gammaproteobacteria > Vibrionales > Vibrionaceae > Vibrio > Vibrio sp. SCSIO 43136. The sequence goes on from NZ_CP071848.1 coordinate 2,925,967, forward strand.
GGCCTGCTTCCATGTTGTCTGCTGAGAAGATACCGCCTTGCTGAACTTCACATAGGAACGCTGTTTCTTCTTCGTTTTTAACAGTTACTGTAAGACGTAGAACCACTTCGTAAACACCTTGGCCTAGCTCACGGCTTTGCGTATCTAGATCCAGTTTTACATCTGGGTTCCACTCTTTTTGGAACATGTCTGGAGAGTTAGGCGCTTCAAAAGAAACGTCTTTTAGAAAGATACGTTGAATCGCAAAGTTCTGTTGTTCTTGAGGTGCTGCTTCAGCCATTTTAATAATCCTTTCAATAGATGTTCTGTTGGCACTGAGACTAACGAAGAGAGTCTTGATAAACCAGAGGGTTTTTCCAATTCTTGCAACAGCTCACAACTTGTGAGGCGAGATGCGATTGAGTTCTTAGAAAACGCTCAGTGCTAGTAATTTGTTGTGATGCTAATCGACGTCAATGACGATTCGATTACTTCTTACCACGGATAAGCGGCATGTTTGCTTCGTTCCAAGCAACTAGGCCATTACGCAGTAGGTAAACTTGTTCAAAACCTGCTTTGTTTAGCTCATTAGCACTTTCAATTGCAGTCTGACCGGTCTTACATACCACTGTAATTGGGCTCGACTTATATTTTTCAAGGCTAGCAACCGAACCATTTTTGATATCAGACGGCAAAATGTGAACTGCGCCCGTAATATGACCCGCTTTAAACTCGTCTTTCGAACGAACGTCTACCACAACACCATCTTCTTTGTTGATGAACTGTGTCAGCTCAGCTGGACCAATTTCTGTGTAGCCCGCTGTTTTTGTTTTTACGATGTTCATGATTAGGGCTACTACTAGACCTATCCAAATCACCGCCATAATCATATTCTGTGAAATAAAATCGATATACTCTTGCATGTCCTACGCTCTTGCAATCTGGTTGCGAAATTCGATGAAGCGCTGAGTATAGCGTGCAGGGGGGTGAGATGCGAGGAATAGCAACACCGAAAGTGGTGGTGTCGATCACTAAAAAGCGAGTCCGGACGCTAGTACCCACGGACTTTTAACTATCGACTGGGCTTATGCCGTAAAGCGTAGCGACCGTTCGCCGTTTACCGCTTACCGATTGCTTTGAAATTTTGTAACAACCATTGACGCACTTTATTTGATCTTAGACTACAGTTTTGCGGTGAAAGTGTAGTAAAGTTACGCTAATTAATTTGTAAAAATACGTTTTTAAAATACTTGTAATTGAACTGAATACAGAACTTGAATTGACGAGGTAGGAAATATGTCAGCTAAGAAGCCAATGGCTCTAGTGATTCTCGATGGTTGGGGATACCGTGAAGATAAAGCAAGCAACGCAATTGCGAATGCCAAGACTCCGGTTATGGATGAACTTTTTGCAAACCACCCAAATACACTGATCTCTGCATCAGGTATGGATGTGGGTCTGCCTGATGGCCAAATGGGTAACTCTGAAGTGGGTCACACCAACATCGGCGCAGGTCGCGTGGTATACCAAGACCTAACTCGCATCACCAAATCAATTCAAGACGGCGAGTTCGAGCAAACTGAAGCGCTTGTTGCAGCAATGGACAAAGCAATCGCAGCAGGTAAAGCTGTTCACCTAATGGGCCTAATGTCTCCAGGTGGCGTACACAGCCACGAAGACCACATCTACGCTGCTGTTAAAATGGCTGCTGCACGTGGCGCTGAGAAGATCTACCTACACTGCTTCCTAGACGGTCGTGACACACCGCCACGCAGCGCTGAAGGCTCCCTGAAACGCTTCGACGAGCTATTTGCAGAGCTTGGTAAAGGCCGTGTCGCTTCTCTTGTTGGTCGTTACTACGCTATGGACCGTGACAACAACTGGGACCGTGTTCAAGTTGCTTACGATCTACTAACTCAAGGCAAAGGTGAGTTTACTTTCGACAGTGCTGTTGAAGGTCTAGAAGCAGCTTACGCTCGTGAAGAAAACGATGAGTTTGTTAAAGCAACAGCACTACAAGCTGAAGGCCAAGAGTCTGCGGCTATCGAAGATGGCGATGCTGTGATCTTCATGAACTACCGTGCTGACCGTGCTCGCCAGATCACTCGTACTTTTGTACCAGCATTCGATGGTTTCGAGCGTGCGAAATTCCCAGCAATCGAATTTGTGATGCTAACGCAATACGCAGCAGACATCCCGCTTTCAATCGCATTCCCACCAGCATCGCTTGAGAACACATTTGGCGAGTGGCTATCGAAAGAAGGCAAAACTCAGCTACGTATCTCTGAAACTGAGAAATACGCTCACGTAACTTTCTTCTTCAACGGCGGTGTTGAAAAAGAGTTTGAAGGCGAAGAGCGTCAGCTTGTTGCTTCACCAAAAGTTGCCACTTACGACCTACAGCCAGAGATGAGCTCAGAAGAGCTGACTGAAAAAATGGTTGCAGCGATCAAGTCAGGCAAATACGACACCATCATCTGTAACTACCCTAACCCAGACATGGTAGGCCACACAGGTGTTTACGAAGCGGCTGAGCAAGCGATTGAAGCCATCGACGGCTGCATCGAGAAAGTGGTAGCAGCAATCAAAGAAGTGGACGGCCAGATGCTGATCACCGCTGACCACGGCAACGCAGAAATGATGGTTGACCCAGAAACAGGCGGCACTCACACAGCGCACACCAACCTACCAGTACCTCTACTATACGTAGGTAACAAAGACCTAGACTTCGTTGAAGGTGGTAAACTGTCTGACCTAGCACCAACCATGCTACAGCTAACAGATATGCCAATTCCAGCCGAGATGTCTGGTCAGGTGATTGTTAATCTGAAATAATCATTCCACGAATCAAAGGGCTAGCGGTTAGTCCTTTTAAGTGGCGGAAAGATGATTCAGAGAAACCTGATTAAGCAATTTCTTAACGCCAGTGCTGCCTGCACTGGCGTTTTTGTATGCCTTGCATCTGCACTTGCGATGCCTGCTTATGCCAACCAAGCCAATGAGCTTAAAGGGGTTAAATCTGAGATCTCCCGCCAGCAGCAGCAACTCAAATCCAGTCAGTCGGAATTGAACAAGCTACAAGCTCAGCTCAAAAAGCACGAGCTATCTATCTCTGAAATTGACCAAAAGATCCGCCAAAGTGAAATCAACTTAAAAAAAGCCAACAACAAACTGAGCCAATATCAAACCAAATACGGCAACCTAGAGTTGGTGAAACAGAAGCAGCTGGAATCCCTAGAAGAACTGGTCAAAAGCTACTACGTCTCTCGTAAAAAATACGACGCAGCATCTCTACTTCAAGGCACTGACAAGGCAGAACTAGACCGCATCAATCACTACATCCAGCACCTAGCCCAAATGCGCAGCGATACCATCGCCGCCTTGAGCGACACAGAGACCCAGCTAGATGATACTGCCCTCGCCCTCAAACAAGAGCGAGAGCAAATTGCCAACCTGCTTGCCAGCCAGAAAAAACAGCGCAGCCAACTAACCCAATCTCAATCAGGCCGCAAAAAAACCATAGCTAAGATCAACGCCTCGATCCGCAAAGACAAAAACTATCTGTCTGAGCTTCAACGTAATGAAACTCGCTTAAAAGCAGAAATAGAAAAAGCCAAAAAACGCAATGCAGTACCAATGAACGGTCTCGCTAAACAAAAAGGCAAACTGCCTTGGCCGCTGAAAGGCAAGGTGCTGCACCGCTATGGGTCCAAACAAGATGGCCAACTGGTCTGGAAAGGCACGGTGATCTCAGCTACTCATCGACAACCAGTAAAAGCGGTTTACTCAGGCACGGTGGTTTTTGCGGAATACTTGCGAGGTTACGGTCTGATGGTACTTATCGACCACGGTAAAGGCGATATGACGCTGTATGGATATAACCATGCGCTCACCAAGAAGGAAGGCGATAAGGTGACAGCAGGAGAGACGATTGCACTAGCTGGGGATACTGGAGGACAAGATCGGGTGTCGCTTTACTTTGAGATTCGTCGGAATAGTGAGGCACAGGATCCTAGGAGGTGGTTGAGGTGAATGCATCACTCTTAAATTGGTAAATGCCGTAATGGTGTTACATTTATGAGATATTTTCGATCCCTCCTTGCGATACTCACCATTATGTATAATATTTAAACACTCGGGAAATGGATTTCAGGGACGTCAGACATGTGTAATAGCACATAGCCCTGCCCAGATAATAATAAATGTAATAAATACAACTATCTTGGCAGAGGTTTACAATGGCTTTAAATATTCTTCTAGCTTTAGGGTTATCCTATGGCTTTCTCTTTGTGCTGTTCCACATAGCGCTCAAAGTGGGTTTGGTCGATAAACCCAATGAACGTAAGTTACATGATGGGCACATCCCACTCATCGGCGGATTAGCTGTCACTACCACTCTCATCACCATCTTGCTGTTTGATTTAAACCAGATTGAACACTCAACTTGGTTTGTCGCCGCCATTGGGTCACTGGCCATTTTAGGGCTAATGGATGATAAATTTGACCTAAGTGCCAAGTTGAGGCTAGTTGTTCAAGCGGCGCTGACTTTGTCTATGGTCTATTTTACCGGACTTAGCCTAACCTCTTTTGGCGACATAGTTGGAGTTGGGGAAATATCCCTAGGTTGGTTTGGGGTAGCTATTACCGTCATTGCGGTTATTGGCTCAATTAACGCATTCAATATGGTGGATGGCATTGACGGTTTGCTTGGTGGCCTGAGTATCGTCACACTCGCTTCAATGAGCTTTTTGCTCGCTCTTGCTAATCAAATTGATATGGCGCTATTTTGTGTCGTGATTATCTGCGCACTAATCCCTTACATGGCTCGTAATATGGGCTTGTTGAAAGGCAAAGTGTTTATGGGTGATGCAGGTAGCATGGTGATCGGATTCATTGTAGTTTGGTTCTTGATTCAATTAAGCCAGCCAGGACAAATGGAAGCGATGCGCCCAGTCACCGCACTTTGGCTAATAGGCGTGCCACTTACCGATATGGCGGCGATTATGATTCGTCGAGTGAAACACGGGCAATCTCCTTTCATGCCAGATAGAGAGCACCTACACCACATTTGCCAACGCATCGGCCTTAGCAACCGACAAACACTCGTCCTAATTTGTGGCATCGCTTTGTGCTACGCAAGCTTTGGGATTTACGGGGAAATAAACCAAATCGCAGAGAGCACCATGTTCATTCTCTTCATGGCATGTTTTGTGAGCTATTTCTTAGTGTTAACTCATATTTGGCGAATCACAAAATTTATCCGTGCACTCAAAGCAAAAGGGGCAGATTGGACGGATGTGGCAAGCGATCCATAAATAAGGCTGGAGCGGTACTCTAGCGAGCTAATTAGTAGTGCTCGCTAGAGACACAATTATAGGTAGAATCAAGGCTTCGCCCTTCCAACTGTTAAAGTTGAATAAAGTCGATTAAAAACCATCAAGCTGATAGCACCAAATACAATACCTACGCTGTTTGCAATGACATCCCCAACAAAAGCTTCTCTCCCAGGGCAACCGCATGAGTGTTTAATTATTGCTCATCGGGCTTAAACCAGCACTCAGAACAGCCTCCAGCATTGTCGTATTCATCATGCAACGCTTTTGCTTGCCAACAATACTGAGTTTGGTTGGTTCTGAACGTAGCATATTTAGCCCTATATGACGTAGACAGGATAAGTTTTCTGCCCCGTGATCTTTGTATATTTGGCAGGCATCCTCAGCCATAGTTACATCCAATATCCAGTGCATCGACTCTATACCCCAATGCTCTCTGACTGCGTTTGCGGCCTTTTCCACACTCAGTTGTTTTGAGCTGATGTAGTAGTGGTACTCAAGTTCTGGAGCCTTACCTTTTTGGTAGCGGAATTTTTCTATCATCGCAATGGACTTCAATTCCTTCCATCGAGAGAAGTCGCCTTCAAGCTCTTCAGCGTTTAATACATGGCTCTGACGAACCTCAACCCGACCGTGGTTCTTCTCGATATCAATATCATCGAGCTTCGTTGCCCGTTGCTTTGCAAAAGCCTTTTCAACTGCTTTGCGTAAGTTACCTTGATTGCTTTTGACTGCAAGCAAGTAATCCGCATCTTGGTCGATGATATTTTTTGCTATCTCTGTTTGGCACGCCATAGCATCAATGGTGACTAAAGCTCCTTTGATATCAAGCAGTTTAATCAGCTCGGGTATAGCCGTAATTTCGTTGCTCTTTTTGTCAGTTTTGAGCTGGCCTAGAACGAGCCTATTTGATGAAGCATAAGTACTAATCATATGTATTGTGCTGGCTCGGTCATCTCGGTTGTATGAACCCCGTAGAGTCTTGCCATCAATGGCAACGACTTGTCCTCCAGTAAGACAATGCACCGCGGACATCCAGTTGATAAAACAGGCGTGAAATAGCTCAGGTTCAATCCTAGATATGATGCGTGCTATCGTATCATCCGCAGGTATGTCTTTAAGAAACAGACCATTACGTTTGAACCACTCATGATGACCGAGAATGTACTCGCGAATATCAAACCAACCTTTGGCACCTGCAATAACAGCACACAATGAGCCAAACAAAACGTCAAATAAACAATAAGTTACCTTTGCTGATTGACGGCTGTCAGTGATGGCATCAAAGTGCTCTTTAAACTCATCGATATGCATTGTGGCTAGTTCTCTTTTTTAAAAAGAGTATATGATCACAGCTAAATATGATCGTCAAATCGATCGTTCTAAGTGCTCAGAAAACGTTCGCGATCTTGCCCTGGCTTCTCTCCCAACCATAGACTGGATGACTTCCATCCCAACACCAAACACAAACGATATTAAAGCAGCGCCCCACACCTGATTATTCATGCCTTTGGACAGAAGTACCACCATCAAAAAATAGGCTGCCGCATGGGCATACTTATCATGAACCGTGAGATCGACTACTTCGACTTTTGTCGTCGTAAGAGAGAAGTAAACAATCGCAGTAAAAAAGATCAAATTTGCACACAAAATTAGGTATCGCATTTATCAAGCATCCCTTTTCCCTAAGCCATCAATAGCATACCAAATTTTAGTTACAAGACTTCTACATTTCATGTGGTTCGGTTAGAATATCGCCACAAAAAAACAATATCACATTCAGAATAAACGCAGTTGGTAGGCCCACTTCATGTTGTTAGAACTCTCTTTAGTTTTCTTCGTCTCTTTTGCCACACTTTTCTTAATGCGCAAGGTCGCCAAGCAGATAGGTTTAGTGGATAAACCCAATGCAAGAAAGCACCACGACGGCGTAATTCCGCTTGTGGGTGGCATCTCAATCTGTATCACTTTGGGTCAGTTTGTGGTGGGTAGACCTGACATCATAGTACATAGCCAACTATTTTTAGGCTGTATCCTACTGCTGACCTTTCTTGGTGCATTAGATGACCGCTTTGATGTGAGCTTTAAAATCCGCTTACTCATCCAAGCCGCACTTTCTTTGGTCATGATTAACTTTGCCAACCTGAATTTGAACTATCTCGGTGATATGTTCGGGTTTGGTGAGCTGTTCCTGAGCAGCCCAATAGTGAGCGGTGCAATCACGATTCTTGCCGTAATTGGTGCAATTAACGCATTCAACATGGTGGATGGGATAGATGGCCTACTAGGTGGCCTCTCAATGGTAACCTTTGGCGCACTAGCGATATTGCTTAAAATTGATAGCCAAGCAGGTTTAGCTTACTTGTGTATTGTTGTGGTGGTTTCCATGATCCCTTATATCTGTATGAACTTGGGTTTACTAGGCCGGGAGCGAAAAGTATTTATGGGGGATGCAGGCAGCATGCTGATTGGATTTAGCGTGATTTGGGTTCTGCTTAGTGCCAGCCAAGAGAACCTAGGTTCTGGTGAAGTGTTAATGCGCCCAGTGACAGCGCTTTGGCTAATTGCGATACCGCTGATGGACATGGCTGCAATTATGATGCGAAGAGTAAAACGAGGTGACTCACCATTTAAACCAGACCGCGAGCATTTGCACCATATCTTCCAACGCTTAGGGCTTAGCTCTCGCCAAACACTGCTGGTGATTTGCAGCTTTGCTAGTTTGTTTGCTGGGTTTGGAATTTATGGCGAGATTGCGAATATTACCGAACCAGTGATGTTCTGGGCGTTTATAATGGTGTTTGTGGTTTACGCAGTATTGCTGTCTTATGTCTGGCGTATAACGAGTGCTATCCGCCGCTGGCGTGGGGGAACGCTTGAAGATAGTGCGGTGAAATAAGTTACTTACCCGCGCTACAGAAAGTTGACGTAAATTTAACTGGATAACTAAAGCTTAGTTACTGTGTCAAAGATATGGGTGTCCTGTATTTTTTTTAGGAGGCTCGCTTTAGCTTGGTTAAGCACAATACGGAACTACTGGGTGACCTAGCATTAGAGTGGCCAAATTTGACGACGTTGGGTGTAGTGGTGTCCATTAGGCAAGAGGGTGACAAGCCTGCGGAAACGATGGAAATCAAGCACTACATTAGTTCGTCTAAGTTGTCTGCAAAAGATCTGCTAGAAAACACTCGAGCACATTGGAGCATTGAGAATCAGCTGCACTGGCGTTTGGATGTAGGCTTTATGCCGAATACGCCGTGATCAGGCGGGAGAGAACTTTGCAGTAGTGCGTCACATAGCCTTGAACTTGTTAACCCGTCATTCCGCACCACATTCCAGATTTTAAATAGTGTGATCTGGTGAACATTTGTAGATACTGGTGACGAAGACCCCTTGACCAAGATCCCCAGTTTTGAACTATTACTGTTATTTAACGGTCGATTATTATGTCTGCTCCTCAACCTGTCATTAAACGTTTAGATCACCTAGGGCTAATTGCGGCTTTCTGCCATGAAGTCGGTTTACCAGCCATTATCGACCGCATCATTCCTAAGCACTCCGAACACAACGTCTCACATGGTGATGCCGTCTTAGCAATGATCCTAAATGGACTTGGCTTTCACAGTAGAACGCTGCATATGTTCTCTGACTTTTTCGAAACGAAGCCAATTGCCAAGCTACTTGCTAAAGACATTGAAGCGCACCACTTAACTGAGGATGTACTTGGACGAACGCTAGATGCGTTGTATGACGCAGATGTATCCGCACTTTACCAAGCGATTGCAGAGCATGTTGTTGATAAACTTGAACTTAAAACGGACTCTGTCCACCTTGATATCACTAGCTTCCACGTCGATGGTGAATATGCTCCAGACGAAGATATCAATGCTATTAAACTGGTCAAAGGTTACAGCCGAGATCACCGCCCAGAGCTATACCAAGTAGTTCTAGAGCTGATTTGCGAAAACCAAGCTGGCTTACCTATTTACATGCAGGCACTCAGTGGCAACACTAATGATGCTCAGGCATTTTCTGAAGTCACTAAGAAGCACATTCATTGTTTAAAGGCGGCTCAAAATAGCCGCTACTTTATCGCTGATGCTGCTTTATATACTGAAGACAGTATTCGCTTACTGGATGAACAACAGCAGAAATTTATTACTCGTGTCCCAATGACTATCAAGTCAGCTAAAGAAGCACTACTCGCCCTCCAACCAAAGCAGTTGCAACCTATTGGCAGTAGCTATTTAGGTTGCTGGGTTGATGCTAACTATGGCTCTGTAGCTCAAAAATGGTTGTTGGTTCATAGTGAACAAGCAACTAAACGAGAAGAAGCAACTCTCTACAAAAACTTAGACAAAAATATCACTAAAGAGCTGAAAGCACTGGGCCAACTAATGAAAAAACAGTTTTGCGCAGTGGATGCTGAGCAGGCCATGAACGACTTTGCTCATCAGTGTCATTTACTTGGCTTTGCGCAAACCACCATCATCAAAGAGCCAATCTATGCTAACCGTGGTCGCCCCAAGAAAGGTGCAAAGCCAACTGGGTATCACTATTTAATTGACGCTACCCCCCTCTGGCAGGATAGTTGTCACTGTTAAAATTTAATCAGTTTGGGTGGTAATGAGTGAACTTTGTCTCGTATCTCAGCAGAAAGAAAAGAAGCCATATTGAAGAAACTTCTGCCCCCATATTCCATGTCAGTGGCGGAAGTTGCAAAAGAAGAAGGCATCAGTACAGCAACCCTGTATCATTGGCGGAAACAACTTCGACGCTCAGGAGCCGCAGTGCCAAATAGCAACATTTCATCAGAGCAATGGTCAGCTCAAACCAAATTAGCCATTGTGGCTGAAACCTACTCAATGACAGAGAATGAACTCAGTCAATACTGTCGAGAAAAAGGGTTATATCCAGAAGAAGTGCAAGGCTGGCGAAGTGAATGCATGCAAGGTTTTATGTCGAGTAAAGAGCGTGAAGCTGAAGCCAAGAAGCAGGCCAAAGCCGATAAGCTTGAGATTAAAGAGCTCAAAAAGGAGCTCCGACATAAGGAAAAGGTACTTGCTGAAACAGCGGCTCTACTTGTGTTGAGAAAAAAGCTGAGAGCCTTTTACGGGGAAGAGCTAGAGGACGATTAACCTCTACCGATGAAAGGCTATACCTAGTCACTCTGATCCATGAAGCTAGGAATAACGGTTGCCGTCTAGAGCCTGCATGCTGTGAAGTGGAGATAGACTTAAGAACTTATCGCCGCTGGTATCAGCAAGGTGAGGGGCAAGAGGATAAAAGGCCGACTTGCGAGAGACCAGAGCCTGCCAACAAGCTCACACCACCAGAGCAGATGGCCCTAATCAGGTCTTTACATGGGACATTACCTACTTGCCGTCAAAGGTTCGTGGGCAACACTATTACCTGTATGTCATCGAGGACATCTACAGCCGCAAAGTCGTTGGTTATGATGTCTATGAGTGTGAATGTGGTGAGTTAGCTTCACAGCTATTACAGCGCACGTTAATGCGTGAACAGTGCTTTAACCAACCACTGGTGCTGCACTCTGACAATGGTGCACCAATGAAGTCACTGACGTTCAAAGCTAAGATGGACGAGCTGGGCATTACCTCATCTTACAGTCGCCCAAGAGTTAGTGATGACAACCCTTATGTGGAATCACTGTTCCGCACGGTAAAGTACATGCCAAGTTGGCCAACAAAAGGCTTCGAAAACCTAGAAGTAAGCCGTGACTGGGTAGAATCCTTCGTGCGCTGGTACAATACTGAGCATAAGCACAGTAAGCTGAATTATGTAACGCCAGCACAGCGACACAATGGTCAAGATGAAGAGATCTTAATGCATCGAGCGAAGGTGTTACTTGCTGCCAAGCAAAAGCACCCTGAGCGTTGGTCGAGCGGAATTAGGAACTGTGAGCCAGTTGGAGAGGTTCATCTGAACCCAGAGAGAATAGCCGCTTAATTAATGAGCGAATGATGACAACTACCTTGAAAAACGCCGGTTTATTCTCGCAACCAACGACACCGACAGTGCCGATCTAACAATGGCTGCATTACTCGATCATTACAAATCTCAACAAAAAGTAGAGCGTGGGTTTCGCTTCTTGAAAAGCCCTGAGTTCCTCACGTCATCAATCTTCCTAAAGAAGCCTCAACGAATTGAGGCATTACTGATGATCATGACGTTAAGTCTTCTAGTTTACGCTGGTTTAGAGCATAAGATCCGAGAGCAACGAACCAAGGCAGAAGCATTTTTCCCGAGCATGGTGAAGAACAAGACAACAACGAAACCAACAGCACGCTGGGTATTCCTGAAATTTGAAGGTATCGACACACTCGAATTCGGTGACCAAAGCTTCATAACGGGTATTCAAGATCACCAAACCCGACTACTCAAATTACTGGGTGTTTTATATGAAGCGGTTTATTCTTAAATTGGCTGCGGAATCTCGGGTTAACGGCAGAGACAAGTTTTAAAGCAGGAATAAAAAGGAAGCAGAAAAAGGCAAATAGAAATGACGCCTATCTGCCTAAAGTCCTTGCAGGGCAAGGGGCTTTCATGATCTTGCCCTTCTTGTCTATCGATAACAATAGTGTTGAACGTGCAATAAAGCCGCTAGTTATCGGCAGGAAAAACTGGCTCTTCGCCAATACTCTAAATGGTGCTGATGCTAGCGCAATGCATTACAGCATCATAGAGACCGCTAAGGCGAATGAGCTCATCATATGCAATGTATGAGCAAAGCTATGCAGGAGTTGGCGAAGCCTTAACCTGATATCGACCCACTCTTGCCCTGGAACTTCAAACTTTAATATTGCGCCCCATGGGATCATGGGGCACTTACGGTCTTCATAACCAAGGTGTTCATCTAATTTAGCACTAAACGCGGTTTCAACAGTCACCTTGGTTAACATCTTGTGGATTATGGAAGTCATTGAGATTGGATTCAGTCTTGATTTACTTAGCTTAGCAACTTCACTAGTAAAAGCATCAAGTGCTTTCTTATCCATGCTGTCTATGATTAGCTTAAACAATTGCACAGGATTCAGGGCCGTCTCCAATTGACACCTTAAATAGTAATCTCCGACCAAATAGGAGTTAGTCGCTTCCAAAAAGATCGCGGGTATAAACTTTGTCTGCTACATCTTTGATTTCTTCCACCATACGGTTAGATACGATCACATCACAAGATGCTTTAAACTCGTCCAAATCACGCATTACTTCTGAATGGAAAAAATCACTTTCTTTTAATACAGGTTCATAGACTACAACTTCAATACCTTTGGCTTTAATACGCTTCATTACACCTTGGATACTCGAAGCTCTGAAGTTATCCGAGCCTGACTTCATAACCAACCGATAAATACCTACGCGCTTAGGGTTTCGGCTAATGATAGAGTCCGCCACAAAATCTTTACGGGTACGATTAGCGTCGACAATAGCTCCAATAATCTCATTAGGTACATCTTGATAGTTTGCACGAAGTTGCTTAGTATCTTTTGGTAGGCAGTAGCCACCGTAGCCAAAGGAAGGGTTGTTATAATGACTGCCGATCCGTGGGTCTAAACCGACACCTTCGATGATTTGACGTGCGTTTAAGCCATGTGATTCAGCGTAAGAGTCCAACTCATTAAAATAGGCAACGCGCATAGCAAGGTAAGTATTTGAAAACAGCTTCACCGCTTCAGCTTCCGTACTGTCGGTATATAACACTTCGATATTCTCTTTTTTTGCCCCCTCTACCAATAGCTCAGCAAAGACTTTCGCCCTTTCACTGCGTTCACCTACAATAATACGTGATGGGTGAAGATTATCGTAAAGGGCACGACCCTCACGTAGAAACTCTGGTGAAAAAAATAAATTTTTGCAGCCAAATTCTCTTATAATTCCCTGGGTATAACCGACAGGGATAGTTGATTTGATCACCATAATCGCATTAGGGTTTATAGCCATCACATCTTTAATAACTGCCTCTACAGATGAAGTGTTGAAGTAGTTGGTTTCAACATCGTAGTCAGTAGGGGTTGCGATAATCACAAACTCAGCATCTTTGTACGCTTCTTCTTTATCCAAGGTTGCATAAAGGTTTAATTCCTTATTCTTAAGGTAGTCTTCTATTTCAGAATCAACGATAGGAGATATTTTATTGTTAATTGAATCGATTTTGTGCTGGATTATATCAAGCGCATAGACTTCATGATTCTGTGCTAAAAGCACAGCATTAGACAGACCAACATAGCCCGTACCAGAAATTGCAATTTTCATTTCAATTATTATCCGACAAGATGTTTTAAATATAAGGCTAATCGACCTGATCTCCAAGCTATCTGAGAGAGCAGATCGTTTAGGCTCTTGAAGTTAAGCTAAAAGGTTAACTAGATTACCGCAATTTAGGAGTTCCCTCCACGTCAATTGACATTACGGATTTATTACGAAAAATGTAAAGTACATCGATACGCTTTATTTTTCTGTGAACTGGTAGACCATATTGGGGCACTTCTTTTAAAGTTAAGATTAATTTGAAAAATGTCTTCATTTACGATAGGTAACGATAAACAAACAAGATATTGATCTACCTTTTAGTTTTTTTTCTTAATTCGCTAGGAAAACCACATGAGTATTTAATTTTTTCTCATCGGATGTAAGCCAGCAACCAGAACAGCCTCAACCACTATCGTATTCACCATGCAACTACAATGCTATGTCACCCAGTGGTTCCGTATTGTGCTCAACCAAGCTAAAGCGAGCCTCCTGACGCCCATGGCCTTTCTCCTGAATGGCACACTGGTCACCTTCAAACTGCTGTAGCATCCCCCGAATGAAAGACCTTATTGAGTGCACCTTCTAAACTCTTTTGGTTGCCTTTTACGGGCAGCAGGTAATCGGCATCTTTATTCACGATTTTTGTCGCCATGTTTTTTTGGCACCCCATAGCATCAATAGTAACTAGGCACCCTCTAATTGAGAACAACTCTAAAAGCTCTGGAATAGCCTTAATTTCATTGCTTTATCCCCAGTTTTGACCTGGCCTGACACCGTTTGGTTAGCAGCACTAAATGCGCTGACCATGTGGATTGCCCCACCTCGCTTCTCTTTGTTGTAAGCTCCACGAAGTGTCTCACCATTTATTGCTTTTTGTTACTTCGTGCCAATCCTGCATCCATTTCGCGAAGCAACGCTGTAGTTGCTTTGCTGAGATTAAGTTGATAACTCGGGCTATCGTGTCATGAACAGGAATACCATTGGTAAAGTCCCCATATTCTCGAAGCCAATCAAGGTTATCACGCCCGAAGTCTTCGATATCCTCCCAGCCTTCACAACCAGCGGACACAGCAGCAACCATTAAGAAAATGATATCTGTTAGCTTGTGTTCAACTTTCCACGATTGGTGTGGGTCTCGTAGAAATGTGTTCCAAAAAGCTAGTTCCGGTCATGCCATTTACTCCCAAATGAGAGTATATGATCATGACTAAATATGATCGTTAACTTTGTTGCATTTATGATCGGTTAACGATACTTTGAGTCAAAGTCTCATCACGCCTGAGCCCTTGTAGGATATGGGGCTTTCATGATCTTGCCTTTCTTTAGTATCTAACGCTTCGGCAATCTCTTGGTTTCACAAACTCTCGCTTCTAACTGTGATCGTATGCACGTTTACTTTTCAAAGTATCTGCATTTAGATAGTCGTATGGGTGACAGTTTCGGATGATTTCGCACTACTTTTTAGAATGTTAAAGCGAGTTTTTCGTTCTAAAAGGGTCACCATCGCACTAATACCTTTTTGCCTAATACCGTGTCAATTTCCCAATCCACTAAGCGATTACGGCTGGGGCAACCGCATGAGTGTTTAATTATTGCTCATCGGGCTTAAACCAGCACTCAGAACAGCCTCCAGCATTGTCGTATTCATCATGCAACGCTTTTGCTTGCCAACAATACTGAGTTTGGTTGGTTCTGAACGTAGCATATTTAGCCCTATATGACGTAGACAGGATAAGTTTTCTGCCCCGTGATCTTTGTATATTTGGCAGGCATCCTCAGCCATAGGTACATCCAATATCCAGTGCATCGACTTTATACCCCAATGCTCTCTGACTGCGTTTGCGGCCTGTTCCGCACTCAGTTGTTTTGAGCTGATGTAGTAGCGGTACTCAAGTTCGGCGTTTTTCAAGGTAGTTGTCATCATTCGCTCATTAATTAAGCGGCTATTCTCTCTGGGTTCAGATGAACCTCTCCAACTGGCTCACAGTTCCTAATTCCGCTCGACCAACGCTCAGGGTGCTTTTGCTTGACAGCAAGTAACACCTTCGCTCGATGCATTAAGATCTCTTCATCTTGACCATTGTGTCGCTGTGCTGGCGTTACATAATTCAGCTTACTGTGCTTATGCTCAGTATTGTACCAGCGCACGAAGGATTCTACCCAGTCACGGCTTACTTCTAGGTTTTCGAAGCCTTTTGTTGGCCAACTTGGCATGTACTTTACCGTGCGGAACAGTGATTCCACATAAGGGTTGTCATCACTAACTCTTGGGCGACTGTAAGATGAGGTAATGCCCAGCTCGTCCATCTTAGCTTTGAACGTCAGTGACTTCATTGGTGCACCATTGTCAGAGTGCAGCACCAGTGGTTGGTTAAAGCACTGTTCACGCATTAACGTGCGCTGTAATAGCTGTGAAGCTAACTCACCACATTCACACTCATAGACATCATAACCAACGACTTTGCGGCTGTAGATGTCCTCGATGACATACAGGTAATAGTGTTGCCCACGAACCTTTGACGGCAAGTAGGTAATGTTCCATGTAAAGACCTGATTAGGGCCTGTTGCCGTATAGCTTGTGGGTCGGGACTGTTTCTGTCGGCTCTTCTGACGTCCACGACCGTGAAGCTGACCTTCCGCTTTTAGCACTCGGTAGAAGCTTGACTCCGAGGCAATATATTCGCCCTTATCTAGCAGTGTTGGGACGATCTGAGTCGGTGGTAAGCTTGCATACTCAGGTCGGTTACACACCTCGATAATGGCCATCTGCTCTGGTGGTGTGAGCTTGTTGGCAGGCTCTGGTCTCTCGCAAGTCGGCCTTTTATCCTCTTGCCCCTCACCTTGCTGATACCAGCGGCGATAAGTTCTTAAGTCTATCTCCACTTCACAGCATGCAGGCTCTAGACGGCAACCGTTATTCCTAGCTTCATGGATCAGAGTGACTAGGTATAGCCTTTCATCGGTAGAGGTTAATCGTCCTCTAGCTCTTCCCCGTAAAAGGCTCTCAGCTTTTTTCTCAACACAAGTAGAGCCGCTGTTTCAGCAAGTGCCTTTTCCTTATGTCGGAGCTCCTTTTTGAGCTCTTTAATCTCAAGCTTATCGGCTTTGGCCTGCTTCTTGGCTTCAGCTTCACGCTCTTTACTCGACATAAAACCTTGCATGCATTCACTTCGCCAGCCTTGCACTTCTTCTGGATATAACCCTTTTTCTCGACAGTATTGACTGAGTTCATTCTCTGTCATTGAGTAGGTTTCAGCCACAATGGCTAATTTGGTTTGAGCTGACCATTGCTCTGATGAAATGTTGCTATTTGGCACTGCGGCTCCTGAGCGTCGAAGTTGTTTCCGCCAATGATACAGGGTTGCTGTACTGATGCCTTCTTCTTTTGCAACTTCCGCCACTGACATGGAATATGGGGGCAGAAGTTTCTTCAATATGGCTTCTTTTCTTTCTGCTGAGATACGAGACAAAGTTCACTCATTACCACCCAAACTGATTAAATTTTAACAGTGACAACTATCCTGCCAGAGGGGGGTAGCGTCAATTAAATAGTGATACCCAGTTGGCTTTGCACCTTTCTTGGGGCGACCACGGTTAGCATAGATTGGCTCTTTGATGATGGTGGTTTGCGCAAAGCCAAGTAAATGACACTGATGAGCAAAGTCGTTCATGGCCTGCTCAGCATCCACTGCGCAGCAAACTGTTTTTTCATTAGTTGGCCCAGTGCTTTCAGCTCTTTAGTGATATTTTTGTCTAAGTTTTTGTAGAGAGTTGCTTCTTCTCGTTTAGTTGCTTGTTCACTATGAACCAACAACCATTTTTGAGCTACAGAGCCATAGTTAGCATCAACCCAGCAACCTAAATAGCCACTGCCAATAGGTTGCAACTGCTTTGGTTGGAGGGCGAGTAGTGCTTCTTTAGCTGACTTGATAGTCATTGGGACACGAGTAATAAATTTCTGCTGTTGTTCATCCAGTAAGCGAATACTGTCTTCAGTATATAAAGCAGCATCAGCGATAAAGTAGCGGCTATTTTGAGCCGCCTTTAAACAATGAATGTGCTTCTTAGTGACTTCAGAAAATGCCTGAGCATCATTAGTGTTGCCACTGAGTGCCTGCATGTAAATAGGTAAGCCAGCTTGGTTTTCGCAAATCAGCTCTAGAACTACTTGGTATAGCTCTGGGCGGTGATCTCGGCTGTAACCTTTGACCAGTTTAATAGCATTGATATCTTCGTCTGGAGCATATTCACCATCGACGTGGAAGCTAGTGATATCAAGGTGGACAGAGTCCGTTTTAAGTTCAAGTTTATCAACAACATGCTCTGCAATCGCTTGGTAAAGTGCGGATACATCTGCGTCATACAACGCATCTAGCGTTCGTCCAAGTACATCCTCAGTTAAGTGGTGCGCTTCAATGTCTTTAGCAAGTAGCTTGGCAATTGGCTTCGTTTCGAAAAAGTCAGAGAACATATGCAGCGTTCTACTGTGAAAGCCAAGTCCATTTAGGATCATTGCTAAGACGGCATCACCATGTGAGACGTTGTGTTCGGAGTGCTTAGGAATGATGCGGTCGATAATGGCTGGTAAACCGACTTCATGGCAGAAAGCCGCAATTAGCCCTAGGTGATCTAAACGTTTAATGACAGGTTGAGGAGCAGACATAATAATCGACCGTTAAATAACAGTAATAGTTCAAAACTGGGGATCTTGGTCAAGGGGTCTTCGTCACCAGTATCTACAAATGTTCACCAGATCACACTATTTAAAATCTGGAATGTGGTGCGGAATGACGGGTACAACATACCGAAAATCCATTCGTGGCTGACTGGTGTTCCTATATTTGTCATTATTTAAGCAGTCGCAGAGATTAGTATTATGAGTTTCAAAAAGAGTGGAAATCTGGTACCTCCTCTCGGTCTACAGCGGATAACTAATGGTTTTACTGCTTGTTTCATTGTCGAGGAGAGCATACCACTTTCAGCAGTTGACTCCTTCTTCTAGACCTTTCCATCAGTGTCGCACCTGCTATCTGAAATTAGGTTCAAGCGATAGGTATTTTGCTGACAAATAGCCTTCTCATTAGTAGAGAACAATAGATCAAAGTAAGAAATGGGTTGTAAATATAATCATTAAAACCTGCCATTATATTTACATTCAAAGACAAATAAACTAACACTGGAACACGGAATTTATTTGGAAAAAGTACAATAGTTCTTACAATAACAAAATAGTAAAACAACACATAAGCTATAGAAACACCCAGCCCCATATAAGAAAAATTAGCAAATGCCTCCCCTAAAAATAACGTATTGTAAGTACCACCAATTTCCATTTCTATCCAAGATGGATTTACCGTGGCCATAACAACCTCTCCAGACCTTGGGGAGAAGTCAATACCAAGAATATTAGACAGCGTTCTGGAAATAGATTCAAACCCTAAGTTGTCATACTTAAAAATCTCCATATGTGCATAAAGAGATGATATTTCACTTATGAAAATCCTTCCAAAAAGCCCTTCTTTAAATGGAGAAAGCATATACTCTAAGTCAACATTTCTTATGAGCAATGAGTACATTGCAAACATAAATACAACAAATAACAACAATAGCTTAAACAGCTTAATTAAACTCAATTTTCGGTTGTAGTTTGTCACCAAGAAAATACTTACAAATAGAATGACAAGTGAGACTTTTTTTAGAGAAGCCAATAGAAAAAGAGCGAAAAGAAGAGTAACAAAATAGAGTAATAATGAAAAACACCTAGACCTCTCTTTTATTGAATAATAGTAGAGCAGAGATACCCAAAAAACACCTTCTATTACTACCTTCTTAAAAAGATAATCGTTTCCGGCTGAGGTGCTAATTTTTCTCAAAGCCATTATCGCGTATTGATCTTTGGCTTTAAAAACCCCTAGAATAAAATGAATATCTGAGTATAAATAGAATAGAAAAACGATAGAAATGACAAACATTATAATCCAATCTAATCTACCCACCCTACTATCACCAAATAAATCTACTCGAGAAAGGAATCTAGCGTTAACCTTACTTACATAAGTCATAGCAATAACTGTTATAGTAACGAGAGATAATATTAAAAAGTCGTTCCCAGTGTAACTTGCCACAACCTTGTTAAAGTAGTTATTTTCTCTTAAAAAATAGATAGTAATCACACCCACCCATGCGGTTATGCACAAAACTACCAAGCTAAAGGTAGCAGGCTCGGCGATCTTACTTACATATATTCTAGTTCTAAGGTTAAATGGGAAAAGCCATAGGTAAAAACAAACTAAAAAAAGTATGACAAAAAAAAACAATAGGTCCAAATTATTACCCAAATAAATTAAAATATAACCACAATGACATTCATCCAGTAGCCACATAATTACATCTGTCTTAACTAAACAAAATCACTAAGTAATATATCCACACATGAACGCTTAGAAGTTCATATTATAAAACTATCGTGACTGACTGCTAAAATAAAGTTTACATTTAAAGTAGTCCAAGGTTAAAAAAAACAAAAGAACCGACTTATAAACAGGCTTTAACATCTTCAAACCAAGAATAACTCTCATATAATATAGATGTTCAAACTTTCGATAATTAGGGAGCTTTGAACCAATTGAATTATAATGTGCTATTAACCTATTAATCCGACCGGGCATACTAAATAATAGTGAACACCTGGACCTCTTAGACTGATTACCTAGGACGTTACTAGAGTGCTGCCTATATAAAACCAGTGGTTTATCAACATAATGGGACCTTAATCCCACTAAATGACAGATTAAGACTAAGCTCCAATCGTGCATAAACTCTAAATCAAATTCGTAACTTGAATAAATATCAGCTAACCTTCTAGAAACTAACATCGTCATGCCTACTACTGGATTTGCGAAAACAACGCTAGCGTCCAAATTATTGAGATTAGATGTAAAGTATGGAGATGTATGGTTTCTAGATTTATTTAATATATGACCATCAGAGTCTGTAGTGCTTACATCAGAGAAACATAAATCAGTTGAAATGTTAGAATCTATAACATTCTTGTACTCTAGTAGCTTACTTGGCAACCATATGTCATCTTGGTCACATAGTGCTATGTAATCAAAATTTCGGGAAGAAGATAATATATCTTTAATACCAACTTTAAATCCAGCTGCAACTCCAATTGGCTTATCTTTTTCTACAATCTCAAAATCCAAATTTGTTTTCGATAGAAATGAACGTACAATATTAACCGTTTGGTCAATACTACCCCAATCATATACGTATACAACTGAAGGCTGTAGTTCCTGAGAAACTATAGACTCTAACTGTTGTTTAATGAATCTTTCGCCGTTATACGCACATAATAATACCGCAACATTCATGACTAATTACTCACATACTTGTTAATATTATTTGGGGAAAAGTATTCACTTGCCCAATTGCTAATCTTTATCCTTTGTTCAAGTGTAGGGGCTACAAGTTCAATCTCTTCAGTTTCAACTACTTTAGAAGGGAAAATTCCATAGTCATTTATTAGTCTAGATGCCTCCCCTACCCAACGGTTTGTAATAACTGGTAAACCGAAGTATGTATATTCTGCAAACTTAACACTTAAACGGGTGAACCAATCATGTGACTCAGCCATAAATATCATTCCATAATCAGCGCAGTGGAATATATCTTCCATCGTAATACCCTCTGGCAAGGTATCTATAGAATTAACATACACATTTTTAAGTGAACCTAGTTTACTAGCTAGTATTTTATCTCTATCCTGTGAGATAATTAAAAACTGTACGTCACCAGAAAAATTACAAGATATTAATTTGGTGTATAACTCAAGATTATTCCAACCACTATTCAAACTACCAAAGTATAAAACAGTTTTCTTCTTTTGATCTAAGTTTAGTTTTTCCTTTAGGGAAGTTAGACTGTAAGATTTTTCAAAACCACCATGCTCTGTTCTAAAGCAAGGGATAATAATAGTATTATCGACATCATATCTACAAGAGTAATGTTTAGCCATGCCAGAAGAGACACACACTGTACGCTCAGCAAAACGTACAATTTTACTCTCTAGCTTTATCCAATAACGATAGGACCACGAATGTTTCTTCATTCGATTAGCGGTAATACATTCAAGTGGATAGAGACTTCTTGGATCGAAAATATAATCCAAACCAAAAAACCTTTTGACATAATAAGCAATTAGCCCTGACAAATAACCTCTAGCAACCAGTTTTGTATCATTTTTTAAGCCACATTTAGCTTTCAATAATAATGCGCAAAATATAGCCCATACGCTGTAAATCACACAGAAAAAATTATATGCTACCACACTCTGAGGAATCAATACGTTTAAACTATCGACACCTTCAACTTTTCCCCTATAAAGTGGCCTATTAATACTGATAATTTCATACTTGTATTTGAAATTATGTTTGATAGGTTCAAGAAACTGTGACTTTAAAAGTCCACAACTCAGATTTTCATTAACAGACAAGAAAATGTACTTCATTGAAATGCTCCAACTTTTTCTCTACCAGACAAAGCCAATAGTAATTGTATCGTGAACTTTAGAGAAACAATAAATATCGAGAAGAAAACTTGAATCTGAGCTGAATCAATAACTCCCACACTGGATATCAACAACAATGACATAACAAATATGTTTGTAGCAAGATCATATTTTTCAAGCCCATTTTTATATACATTAAGACCAACGCAGCCCGAAAAAGTAATTAGCAGTCCAAGTAATAACAGGGCAAAAAGCTGATAGGAATCACTGAAGTTATATAAAATCGCTATAGAAAAATAAGATAATAAGATAACAAAAAGCATCGCTTTAGAAATTTTTCTAATTACATCAAACCCACCAGAGTCCAGTTTAATTATAATTTGCTCCTTTATTATTACAGAAACAACATAAGCCATAGGTAATACTAACCCCACAGCATAAACAAACACCGCATCCATAGATTCACTATTCTTACTAACAACATGATACATGATTGGCATATGAATCATGTCAAAAATCATAGAAAAATTTCTTTTTGCAATACGACTTTTAAACCTCCAAAAAAAACCTAAAAATTCGTCCTTACTAAATGAAAATTTAATTTTATAGTAATTTACAACGAAGAAGACGACAAAAGCGCATATCACCCCTTGTATAAACAGTTGCCCTTCAGAATCAATCACGCTACCATCCAACTCCTTTAATAAATATAGAGTCAAAATAGATCCTGTAATTAATAGTGATCTTCCATATCTTAACAGCACTACTCCTTCTGTTTTTTTACAGAAAAGGAAGTATTGAGTTAGAAGTTTAAGAAATGCGTAAAATATAGCAGAGAAGATTATTGAGAATGGAATGTATTTATGCCCAACAATTGAGAACAACACTAAAGAAACTAAGGAAAACAAGAGTAAAGTGAAGAATGAAGAATTCAATAGTGATGATATTTTCACACTATCACCTTCGGGACTAATATAAAGTTCAATAATCGACAAGTAGAGAAATGTCGACATATATATCGCCCAAGCATTTATGGATAGATAATTTGCGTATTGAGCTTTATCATCAAGCAAAAATATTAGTGTGACATTGAGGAAATAAGATACCCCTGATGCAATAAGTGACGAAAGCATGAAAACATACTTGTTTTTTAATAGACCAATCATTGATTGAATCCTACATGTTAACAATTAGCGAAACCATCGTAAACTTATTCGATGGTTTCAGGGTAAATTAATGCTCAATTATTTTTCTAACATAGTCTACAAAGCCTTTTGAAAATATCCCCATATTCTTTGTTTTTTTTCCAAACTTAAATATAAGACTATCTTTCATTGTTCTATAGTCACTATGGAATTTCCTTTCTTGCCCCATATACAAATCAAAATCCTCTCTAGAAATTCTCAATTTTTTGCAAAAATAGTGTATTTCGGCCTGAGCCTCCCTACCAGTAACGTCCTCATTTTCAAGTTTATGCAAACACTCTTCTCTGCTCATGTCACCATTTAAAACTAGAGCAGAGTAATGGGCTCTTCGTTTATCGAATCCAAAACGAACAGGAAGGAAATAATTTTGATAGAAACGTGTAATGAATGACTCACCGTGTTTTCTTGGGTACTCAACCCATCCTAACTCACGTTCACATCGACTTACTGCTAATGTTTTAGAGTATTCGGTATACTTTAGTGGACGAACAATGCTTAAGCCGCCACCTAACTGTTCGTATAAGCTTTTATACCAGTTTTTAAAAGGCAACCTAGCCGGACTGCTTACGCTAAATTTCTCGTATAGACCTTTTAAGTAGATAGGATCTCGTTGGCCATAAGACCAATCCGAACCCATTACACCTTCAGTTTGAGGGTTAGTCCCTGACAGAACATATTTTATATCAAACCTTTTAGCTACCTTTCTTAAAGCGTAGTTAATAAATAAATCTGTAGGGGCTTCGAGATCAGGTACTCCAGCTTTTAGGATTGCCAATTGCATTAATCGAAACTCTTCCCAATCTATTACCTCTGTGTACAAATCGATACCTAATATACTAAGCTGCTTATGAATATTAATGTTTGCTAAACCACTGTTCCACCCATTGTCAATATGAACAGCTAGTGGCTTGAGACCTAAGTCTCGAACTGCATGCAAAATTAAGTATGAGCTGTCCAAGCCTCCACTTACGCCGATAATACAATTATATTTACCTTCACAACTCCTAATTTCAGCTAGTTGCTGTGCGAAAGCTTCTGTTTCTTGTGTAGTAACAACATTAAGTTCGTCGTATTTCTTGCAATGATTACAAACACCTTCTGAATCAAATGTTATATTTGAGTCTGATGTATCCATTACACACTTAGAACATACTGTATATTTCTCAGCCATCAAATTTATCATCCTTTTACACTATATTCCGTGGGGTAATGAGTAAGCGGTGACTTCAAATCAGAATAAAGACTTATCGCTGTTGTAGATAAAACCCCATCGATATTTTTAAATTTCGAAACATTGTGAAAGTCTTTCAGACCACCCGATAGAAGAATTGGTAACTCTCCTACTTCTTCACTCAAGCATTCTATCACAGCAAAGTCCAAACCTATTTCTTTTCCATCTCGACTGACATTATTCAAGATAACCTCTCCAATCATATCTGTCGGAATGTTGTCGATAAGATCTGATAACTTACCTATACGATTTTTTCGATATTCGCCTCCAACAATATAACGTTCACCTGCAATCTCGATATAATCGATGGATACAGCTACAGCTTGCCTACCAAACCTTTCTGCTAACCTGGATACTTTATCCACATTCGACCATAGAGAGTCAGAAATAATAATTTTCTCTGCTCCCGAAGAAATCAACCTTGTATAATCTTCGATTTCATCACATACACCACCGACCGTAACAGGTGAACGACACACAGACAAAATATCTTCTACAAACTTCATGTTTGGTGCAGAGCGAACAAAGTTTAAAACTAACTCCTGACTACCTTGGTCAGAGAGGATATTACATATGTTGATCGGGCAACCTAAGTAGACGTTCGGCTGGAATTGCTCTGTTTGGTAAGCAATCCCTTCAAAAATTGTTACTTTAGCGATAATTCTCTGATTCATTAATAATTTCTTCTAGTAATCGGTCACCGAACTCATAACTTTTTTCTGGGTGATATTGAAAAAAGAATCCATTCTTAGCGCGGAAGCTAGCTAATAGGTTTATATTGTGATCAAGATAAACTGCATCTTCTATAATCGAGTCATCAAAAACTTCCGAATCTGGAACTGTATAAGAATGCATAAAGTAAAAATTACCAGTATCACTTAATTCTCGCCAGCCAATATTAGGGACTTTTTCTCTACCTGGAGGTATTTTTTTTACATTGCCAGGTATAAGAGAAAGCCCTTTAAGGCTCCCCTCTTCACTGGATTCAAAACATATCTGCATCCCTAGACAAATACCAATCATAAATCCATTATTCTTAAAATGATCAACAACTTTGTCCTTGAGACCATTTTCTTTCAAAAAAGAAATACACGTGTCAAAACTTCCTACACCAGGTAGAACTAAACATATATCATGAGTTATATCTCTAGGCTCACTAGAAATGACATAGTCTACACTTGAACGCTTTAACCAGTATTCGACAGCAGAAACATTAGCACCTGGCAAATTTAGAATTACAAATTTGTTCATTCTGAGACGTCCAACATGTTGACTATACTTTGACACTCATCGCTGTACTTCTCTAACCATGGATGTGAGTTTCGCCATTGCCCAATATTATTTTTAGATATTTCTGGTTTGAACCTCTCTGTAATACGAGTTTCCATTAACTCTGGCACAAATTTTTTCAACCTTTCTAATTCGCAATCATAGTCATTGCACAATGATTCAAAACCGACAATGTGGATTCTCTCTGGGTTACTCGATTTTAGCTCTATTAGTTGATGGTACATTCTCTTCTGCCATTTGATAAACTGTTCTATATCATAAGGCATCGCTAACCATCCAACTCTGTGAGAGTCAGCATATACATCTAGAAGGTCACGAACAACGACCACTATCTTAGATTCCTTATGCATCTTTAGTATTGAGTCTGCAAATAGAATGCTAAAGTTTTCATTGATAGCAAAATGCTTGTTTCCAGTTTCTTCTAAATGGTTAAATAATTGCTTCTCCACAGCAGAACCAATAATAGATAATGCTTCATCTCTCGTTGAAAAGTCAGTTAACCACATCTGCTTATTGACTAAATCTTTCTTCCAGAATTTTCTCTTCATCACAAAGTTAGCTGAAGCTAAAATTGATTGTGAGTTTCCGTACCAAAGACCCTTATAACCTTCGCAACCAAACTCCTTCTTTATGTCTTGCTCAATGTTTATATAGGCGTCCTTCACATAACTCGGTAGTTTTAACTTACTATATGGACCAAAACCAGGGTTAGTTAGTTGTTTGACAAGCTTAGTAAAGCGATTAACACCTGTAGTGATATAAAACATACTTGTTTCACCACTAAGCTTTTTACCAAGATCAACTAAGCCATCTGGGTCGACCCATATACGCCATTCTTGACTAGGGCACAACACACCATTATATTCTGATAATACATCACATAGAGCACTAGAGCCTGTAGAGCCCAACCCTGCGACAAACAGTAAAGATTTTTTTTCAACCAACGAAGATACCTCTATCTATCTTAACTATTTTCCAACGTAAAATTATCCCCTTCGCTCTTTGTAGTTTCAGAACGTAATGATAGGAGAGTATTATTTATTAATGTAGAAGAGGTGGATTTAGTATAAGGAAAATAAACTAGTCTAACACCAGCATCTGTCATTTCCTTATCAATTTGTTTCCACTTATCAGTTTTATACCAGTCATCACCAACAAACATAATATTAAACTTGTATCGATTAAAAGCATCCATCTTATCCATAGTTGATTGCTCTACAGCTAGATCTACATATTTGCACGCTGAAACTATTTCTAGTCTCTCTTCAAATGGTATAACTGATTTTTTGTTCTTGTACGAAACTAGTTCATCGTTAGTCACACCAACAATCAACCGATCGCACATAGCCTTAGCATTACGTAGAACTCTTACATGTCCAACATGAAAAAGATCAAAAACACCTGTTGTATAGCCGACTACCATCCCAGCACCTCTAAGTTAAACTCTCTAAATTTTTCATACTCTTCAAAGCGACTATTGTGAGCACTAAAAGTTGAACTGAAACCAATTTTCTTACGATTAATCGGCCCAAACATACCTAGATTTTCACACATTTTTCTTAATGGAAGTTTTGAATAACTGTTGTCGATCTTATCCGAAGCTTTCCTGCGATATAAATAGCTAACAAGCTCATTGCTCACAAAGGGGACTCTTGCCTCTTTCGATGCTGCCATACTTGCAGTATCCATTCTTCTCAGCAATCCCGTTAAATGAACGTTATAGAAAAAGTCTTCAAGAAACTCGATTGGCTTCTTATTAACTTTTAAAGCGAAAAGATATTCTTCAAGTCTCTTAGTGCATAGCTCCTTGGGAGCATATGCATATAGCTCAAAAAATTGATCAAGTGTAAAGTCATCGTTATTTTGGCTAAACTCTCTAAATATTCGATCGTAGCCAAAGAATATCTCATCCGCTCCTTCACCAGTCAGAACAACCTTTTCTTCTGCAGCCATTTGATTACAAATCGCATAAATCATGCCTTCATTCGGCACACTCAAAGGCTCACCACGCAACTCAATTAGGTGCTTCCACAACTTTGTCAATTCCTCTTCTGATAGAGTCAAAGATTCAATCGACTTCCCCAGCATACGAGCAGTCTCTTTAGCTTCAGCTATCTCATTGTGCTCTTGAAGGCCTACCGTATAAGTTTTTTGTGCTGAACTAAGTTTAGTAATAAGCGAACTATCGATTCCGCCAGATAGGAGGCATACATTAGTTACATCACTTAGCTCGTGGAAGCTAACTGAATCACTTAATAAGCGCTCAACGGTGGCTTGATCAAGCTCCTCAGCTTGAGAACGGCTAGCTATTTCAAGTAAATCAACTAGTTCTCCATTTTTAAGGATAGTACCAGGTAGAACTTCATCAATTTCATTGAAGAACGTTTTCCCTGGCATTGGACGACGAATCAAACTCCACTCAGCTATAGATTCCTTACTTACAGAACAATCCACTAACTCCCTAATTGAGATAGTTTCTGATGATAAAAAGATTCCTTGCTCATTACTTGCCATAAAGAGTGGCTTAATACCAAACCTATCCCTGGCTGCCCACCAGTCATTCTCTTTAAGATCGTAAATCACAAGTGCAAACATGCCATCTAACATCGAGAAGATTTCTTGGCCTACTGATGCAAACCCTTCAATTAATGTCTCGGTATCACAGTCAGTATCACATGACAAACTTAGGCGCTTTCTAATCTCTAAATGATTATAAATTTCGCCATTATAGATAATTTTATAACGACCACATTTAGATGACATCGGTTGATCTGTCGACGTAGTTAGATCTAAAATAGACAATCTAACATGTCCTAAATGAATGTCGTCAATATTAAGATAACCAAAAGCATCTGGCCCACGCCATTCTTGCTTTTTCAAAGCTCTAACAAAATCCAACTCATTAATATTTTGAGATGACTTTGCGAAAAATATTCCACACATGATTAGCTATTTTTTCTTACATCTTGTTTGTATAAAAATTTCGAATTTCATTGCAAACTCGAACGATAGATTCATCCGGCATTTCTGGATAAATCGGTAATGATAGAATTCGGCTCTGGTTTTTGTATGCATTAGGGAATTCTTCATACTCATGGCCAAATCGTTCATAAGCTTGTAAGAATGGCAACGCTACTGGATAATTTATAGACGTTTGTATATTCTTCTGCTTTAGGTGTTCTACTAGCTCATCACGATTATCTACACGTATAACATATAGATGCCAAACATGCTCATTGCCTCCAGCTATCTGTGGGCACCCTACCTCTTCAATTCCTTCAAGTAATTCTGTGTACCTTGTTGCTACTCGTTGGCGATCTTTCGTCCATCCAGCCAGATACTTGAGTTTAACATTTAGAATTGCAGCTTGAAGTCCATCTAAACGACTGTTAATTCCCTCAATATCATGAACACCTTTTACTAACCCACCGTGCCTTGCAAATTTTGCCATACGCTCTGCTAGTTGCTTATCGTTAGTAGTTGCTGCTCCAGCATCTCCCATCGCCCCCAGGTTTTTGCCTGGATAAAATGAGAAACTAGCAACCTCTCCGAAGGTACCAACTAGCTTGTTCTTGTGGGTAGCTAAATGCGCCTGAGCACAATCTTCAAGAACCCATAATGAATGTTCTTCAGCTATTGCCATTATCTCGGTCATATTTGCTGCTTGACCATATAAATGAACAGGTATGATCCCCACTGTTTTATCAGTAATCTTAGCTTTAATTTCTTCAGGGTCTATAGTAAAAGTATCCGGCTCGGTATCACAAAAGACTACTGTTCCTCCCGCTTGAGTAATTGTCTCAGTAGTTGAGATCCAAGAGTGGGCTGGAGCAATAACTTCTTGACCCTCTTTTAGGTCAAGAGCCTTCATTGCAATATATAGAGAGTCCGTACCATTAGCACAAGAGACACAATTTTCTACTTGCATTAATTCAGCATAATTCACTTCAAAAGCTTCAACGTGCGGACCACGAACAAAGCTGGTATTTTCCAATACATCATGTATAGCATTGTCGATTTCAGTTTTCATAGACTGGTAATGAGCGTACAAGTCGTTAAAAGGTATACCTTTATTCATATAGTACCTATTATAGTTTTCTAATTAATTTGGCCGGGTTTCCAACATATATTCCCGGCACAGTGATATCTTTTGTGACAACTGCACCCGCACCAACTACCACGTTATCACATATTGATACGGGCAAGACTGTTACATTACTGCCTAGGGAAACGTCATTACCAATCAAGGTTGAGCACCATTTTGACTGGTCTCCATTTGCAGGCCCGCCTGATGAAAAAAGATCATTTACAAACATTACTCCGTGACCAACAAAGCAATCCGCACCAATCGTAACTAATTCACAAATAAACGTGTGAGATTGAATTTTGGTTCGCTCTCCGATCCTAACTCCTTTTTGAATCTCAACGAATGGCCCAACAAATACATCGTCACCTAAGATACATTCATAAAGGTTTACAGGTTCTATAACTTTAATCTGTTTACCAAAGGTAACATTTCTGATAGCGACTTCTTGTTGAGCAAACATCTATTTATTGTTCCTACCCAAGCGACAGTTTTTTGGTTTAAATCTCAAATAAACTTCTTTTTTAGTCTCTATTGACTCATAAATCGCATTGATCAGCTCTAGGCTTTTTCTACCTTGAAGACCATCAACTAGATGCTTTTTATTATTTTCTATAGCATCAACAACATGTTCGTAATAAGCCTGATGTCCAAACCCATAAACATTTGGTGGATTAACTGAATACTGACTCAGAATTCCTTCGTCACCATCTCGTGATTCAGAGAAGTTCCATGATTTCATTTCATTAACAGCAAAACCGCCAATTTCGACAGTTCCTCTTGCACCTAAAACAGAAATAGAACCTTCCAAATCTTTAGGCCTAACTGCAGTTGTTGCCTCTATGATACCTAAAGCACCATTTTTGAAACGAACATTTACAATTGCAGTATCCTCCGCTTCTATATCAACCAGAGCCCTAGTACTCATTGCGTGAACACTCTCAACTTCGCCCATCATCCATTCAAGCAAGTCAATATGATGGCTTGCTTGGTTAGTTAATACACCACCATCCATAGCCCAGGTTCCACGCCAAGAATCTTGATCATAATATGCTTGAGGGCGACACCAACGCACACGAACTGTACCCAAGACTAATTGACCAAATCGACCATCCTCCAAAGCTTCACGTAGTTTTACCACAGGTACGTTGAATCGATTTTGTTTAACAACAAATAGTTTCACCCCTGCCGAGTCACAAGCTTCAATCATTCGGTCGGCATCATCCAATGTCAGCGCCATCGGTTTTTCAACAATAATGTGCTTTCCATACGAAGCCAATTCAACTACGTTATCTGCATGGTTACCACTTTCAGTGAGAACGACAAATACATCAATATTTTCACTCTTGGCCATTTCATGCATATCAGTAAAATAGGGAACATCAAACTGTTCACCTATTTTCTCAGCTTTTTCTTCGATAATATCACAGACAGCTGCCAAACGGGCACCTTCAATTTGACCAAATCCAAGTAGCTCAGAATGCCTTTTGGCAATACGGCCGCAACCTACCAACGCTAAATTCAACATTTTTTGTCCCTAATCCAAATTAATTATTTCGTAATGATGTGGTCACTTATCACACTAACTAATAAAACTCTATATTACACCTAAGTAGAACCCAAATTTAATGCTTGAGTTGATGGTATTAATAGAGGTTCTCATACTGTTCATTGATCTGACTCCATGTGTAATTTTCTCGAGCAACAGACAATAATTTTCTACCCGACAAAATCCAACTCTCATCTCTCCCTGCAAGATGTTTCCGTAAATCTTCGCTATTGCTAAAATATATTGCATGGTCATGTGTTGAATGCCTATTGAAGTCACAGTCATACGCGATAATCGGAACATCAAAATGCATCATTTCAACTAAAGATGGGTTAGTTCCACCAGCGGAATGTCCATGTATATACACAGAACAATTTCTTCTCAAAGAATACAACACATCCAAGTCATAAATTGGCTCAATGATATCTATGTTATCATAAGTTGAGTACTTCTTTTTTAGCCTTTGACCATATTCATTGCTCCCCCAATTACCAACAAACTTTAGGTGTTCATCGGTTCTCGAGAACGCTTTCAAAATCATCTCTATATTATTTTCAGGCTCAATTCGACATATGGATAAAGCATATTCTTTTTCTATACGATCAATCTCTATATTTCTAATTGCATGATCACCACCATACGCAATAACAGCACTATCAACACCATATTCCTTGCGTACATAGTCATATATTGCCTTATTATCGGTTACAATTGAATCAGAATATTTTACTGCCATTGACTCTGAAATCTTTAGGAATTTCTTAGCTAATTTATTCCACTTGCCTCTGCGCCACTCCATCCCATCTATATTAGTAATTATTTTCCCACTAAATAGCTTGGAAAATATAGGAAGGAAAATGCACCCAGAAACACCTAGAATCAATACTATGTCAGGCCGACTTTTAAGACATTTGATTAGTGACCAAATGTCATATGGCACACTTTGCATTCCATTAGCTTTAATTGGCAAATAAACTAGATTAGCACCATTACAGCTATCCAACTTTTCAGTGTAATTATATGATGAACAGAAAACACTATATTTAATTTCGTCACTTGCATTATTAACTAAGTTCTCTACTAAAGATTCAAAGCCACCATAGCAAGCTGGGATACCAGCAGTCCCAATTACAAAGATCGTTTTCATAATATGTGAACTAACTCTTTAAGTGTCATTGCTTCTTCATCTTTTTGGGATAGCATAGGAGCGTCATTGAGAGGCCAATCTATATTTATATCGTCATCACTCCAAAGGAGCGAAACTTCATATTCAGGAGCATAGTAATCTGTACACTTGTAAACAAATTCAGTTTCATCACTTATCACATAAAAGCCATGAGCAAAACCTTCTGGAATCCATAGTTGACGTTTATTCTCTGCAGACAAATATACGCCAACCCATAGACCAAATGTTGATGATTCCTTTCTAATATCAACAGCCACATCAAATACTTCACCAGAAACGACTCTAACCAATTTTCCTTGAGTATTTTCCGTTTGGTAATGTAAGCCCCGCAGAATTCCTTTCTTGGATTTCGAGTGATTATCTTGAACAAATTGCGTTGGTTTACTTGTGACCAATTCTTCAAACTGCTTTTGGTTCCAAGTTTCCATGAAGAAGCCACGCTCATCACCATATACACTTGGCTCGATGATTTTTACCTCAGGAATACGAGACTCTATTACTTTCATTTTATTATCCTGTATAGGCTTGAATATTGTTTAATGCTACCTTCCATTCACTCGCTTCAACAGAAAAAGCAGAAGTGATTTTATCGGTACTTAATCGAGAATTACCTGGACGTTTTGCTGATGTTGGATATAGATCAGTGGTAATACTGGTTAAATCAGGCTTTTCCGAGATAACCCCTTGCTTAACCGCCGAATCAAAAATGACTTCTGCAAATTCGAACCAACTGACATGGGGTAAACCAGAGTAGTGATAGATACCGTATTCAACAATATTACCCTGTGCAATGCGAAGTGCTATTTTAATTAACGCATTAGCAATATCACCTGCGTAGGTGGGCCCACCATACTGATCACCTACAACGCTTAATGCGTTCCGAGTTTCACTTAGACGGAGCATGGTTTTGACAAAGTTATGGCCATTTTCCCCAAACACCCAAGCCGTGCGAAAAATTATGTGTTTTTCACACGCTTCAGCTACAGCAGTTTCACCAGCTAATTTGCTTGCGCCATAAACCCCTTGTGGGTTTGTGGTGTCACTTTCTACATACTCACCCACTTTACTACCTTCAAAAACATAATCTGTTGAAATATGTAGTATTGCAGCACCTATACTTTGAGCCGCTTGTGCTAGGTATTTGGGTCCATCATGATTAATAGCGTAAGAAAGCTCCACTTCCTCTTCAGCTTTATCAACCGCAGTATATGCTGCCGCATTAATAATGACAGTTGGTTGAAATTCATCAACTCTCTCTCTTACTGCATCTTGATTTGTAATATCAAGGTGCTCTCTATCAAGTGCTAATACAGCAATATTTTCATTGCCAGATAATTGCTTGGTAAGGCAGTTGCCAACTTGACCATAGCAGCCCGTAATTAGTACACGCATTAACTCACAACCTTTTTCTGGCTCTCATTAACTAGACGAGCCAAGTACCGCCCGTATTCATTTTTCATCATAGGTCTAGCAAATGCTAACACCTGCTCATCACTTATCCAACCATTACGCCATGCAATCTCTTCTAAACATGCGACTTTTAGTCCTTGTACATTCTCAATGGTTTGTACAAAAGCTGAGGCTTCATGTAAGCTTTCGTGAGTGCCTGTATCTAACCACGCAAAGCCACGACCTAATAACTCCACATTTAATGAGCCATCATTTAGATACATTTCATTTAATGTGGTGATTTCAAGCTCACCACGTTGAGACGGTTTAACCTGTTTCGCCATTTCTACAATGCGGTTGTCATAAAAATAGAGACCTGTCACCGCATAGTTTGATTTTGGTACTTTCGGTTTTTCTTCAATAGAAACTGCTTTCATTTCTTCATCAATTTCAACGATGCCAAAACGCTCTGGATCTTTAACTTGATAGCCAAACACTGTTGCTCCAGATTCACGTGATGCTGCACTTTGCAATGTTTTTGAGAATGATTGGCCATAGAAGATGTTATCACCCAGCACTAAGCATACTCTATCATCACCAATGAACTCTTCACCAATAATGAAAGCCTGAGCTAAACCATCTGGACTTGGTTGAATCGCATACTCAAGGTTAATGCCAAAATCTGAGCCATCTCCTAATAAACGCCTAAAGCCTGCATTATCTTCAGGTGTTGTGATGATTAAAATATCTTTAATGCCAGCCAACATTAGCGTTGAAATTGGATAAAACACCATTGGCTTATCGTAGATAGGTAGTAGTTGTTTTGATACACCACGAGTTAATGGATATAGACGTGTACCGGACCCACCAGCTAGAACAATCCCCTTCATTACTTAGCAGCCTCTTCGTTTACGATAGATTCACCAGATACACCTAAGCGCTCACCAGCATACGAGCCGTCAAGTACACGGGTCCACCACTCCTTGTTGTTTAAGTACCATTCAACCGTCTTACGAATACCTGATTCGAATGTCTCTTCAGGTTTCCAACCTAACTCTCGCTCAATTTTACTTGCATCAATGGCATAACGAACATCGTGGCCTGGCCGGTCTGTAACATAAGTTATTAAATCTAGGTAGTTAGTAACTCCTTCAGGTTTAACTGGAACAAGCTCTTCAAGCAAACCACAAATCGTTTGAACGACTTCGATGTTTGCCTTTTCATTATGGCCACCAATATTGTAAGTTTCACCGACCTTTCCTTTAGTGACCACTCTATATAGAGCACGTGCATGATCTTCAACAAATAACCAATCACGAATTTGCATTCCATCACCGTATACAGGCAGTTTTTTTCCATCCAAAGCATTTAGGATCATCAGCGGGATTA
Source organism: Vibrio sp. SCSIO 43136 (assembly GCF_023716565.1). Lineage (NCBI taxonomy): Bacteria > Pseudomonadati > Pseudomonadota > Gammaproteobacteria > Vibrionales > Vibrionaceae > Vibrio > Vibrio sp. SCSIO 43136. Next base: position 2,961,385 of record NZ_CP071848.1, read on the forward strand.
ACTTTTCAGGAAAGTGATAAGGGCCATAGTTATTTGAACAATTAGTTACGATAGTAGGTAAGCCATAAGTACGTAACCAGGCTCGAACGAGGTGGTCGGAAGACGCTTTAGATGCTGAATAAGGACTAGATGGCTCGTATGATGTCTTTTCGGTAAACAGTTCATCCGTACCCTCTAAATCACCATAGACTTCATCTGTTGATATATGATGAAAGCGGAACGTTGCTTTCTTTTCAGAAGACAACCCATTCCAGTAGGCACGACTCGCTTCGAGTAGTGCGTATGTGCCAACTATATTAGTTTCGATAAATGCAGCGGGTCCATCAATGGAACGGTCTACATGAGACTCTGCAGCTAGGTGCATTACAGCATCGGGTTTGTACTGTGAAAAGATACGGTCAAGTTCTATGCGGTCACAAATATCAACAGCTTCAAATGCATAACGTTCATTTGAATCCACTTCTAATAGTGATTCCAAGTTACCAGCATAAGTGAGCTTATCAACATTGACTATGCTGTCAGATGTATTTTTAATAATATGACGAATGACTGCTGAACCGATAAAACCAGCACCACCAGTGACGAGGATTTTCATAGATTTCTCTTATATTCTTGTTTGGACACACTCACGAGCGTGAAGATGTATTGAATTTTTAGGCTTAATCTCACAAAAATATCCCAGCAAACTTCTAGATACTGGGACACTTTTCATTCCTTTTGAAACAGTCTATTTCACCTATCTCATTGTAATTGATTGTTTTCGGTCCCTTCTCTAACCCGTTCCAATAGGTGCCCCCTACTGCTTAGACGAATACTCATAGTTATAATACCCATAACCATATCCCGATGACGCACGCTTCTCAGTCGCATTAAAAATTACTCCTTTAACTTCCACACCCGCTTGCTCAAAGCGACTGCGAGCGACATCAATCTCTTTCACCGTGTTTTGGCCATAGCGTGCAACCATTAGTGTCGTACCCGCTAGTGCACCTACAATACTTGGGTCTGTCACAGCTAGCACTGGTGGTGTATCTACAATCACTAGGTCATAGTTTTCAGACGCCCACTCAAGCAGCTCTTGCATGCGTTTATGCATTAGAAGTTCTGAAGGGTTTGGTGGAACTTGGCCACGAGTCACAATATCAAGGTTCTCGACTTCGGAGCTCTTAATCGCTTGTTCTTTTCCAAGCTTACCACTAAGTACTTCAGAAAGGCCGTCATCCCAGTTCAAACCAAATGGTTCTTGCAGGTAGCCTTTACGCATATCCGCATCAATCAGTAAAACTTTTTGACCTGTTTTTGCTGCAACTGCCGCAAAGTTAGTCGATACAAATGACTTACCAATACCTGGTGCAGGACCCGAAATCATCAGCACATTGTTCTTTGCTTCCAACATGGCAAAATGAAGACTTGTACGTAAGCCTCTTAGTGCCTCAACGGAAAGGTCAGCTGGGTTAGATTCAGCAAGCAGCGTCATTTCACCCGATTTATGCTTACCTTTGCGCTTTTTGGTACGGTCAAACAGCGTCAACTGAAGTTCTGACTTAGGTACACTCGCATATACCGACAAGCCAATTTCTTCAATTTGATCTGGTGTTTCTACGCCTTTGTGGAAAGCCGCTTTCACCAAGACAAATGCTACACTTAGCATACCACCTAGGAGTGTCGCTAACACAACGATGAGCGGTTTCTTAGGTTTTACCGCAAGGCCATAGACTTGGGCATCGTCAAGGATACGTACGTTACCAACAGTACTTGCCTTGATAATATTCAGTTCTTGAACCTTATTAAGTAGTTGGATGTAGATTTGCTGGTTTACTTCTACATCACGAGTCATGCGCAAGATTTCACGTTGAGTTTTAGGTAGGTTTTGTGTCTGCTCGTTAATTCTCTCGCGCTCGGAAAGTAGTGTTGCTCGTTTGTCAAGTAGAGCAAGATAAGCTGGGTGGTCCTTGGTAAAGCGTTGGCTGATTTCACTTTCTTTAAAAGTGAGCTCATTTAGTTGTGCTTCAAGTTTTACCATTACATCTAGAGTGGCTTTAGCTTCTAAGCCAAGATCTACTGACTCATTTTCTTGACGGTACTGATTCAAGCGATCTTCTGAAGCCATCAAGCTAGTTTTGATGTCTGGCAAGTGCCCCTTTAAGAACTCTAAGCTCTTTTGTGCTTCTTCAGACTTACGCTCTACGTTTTGAAGGAAGTAGTTTTGCGTAATATCATTAAGTAGACGTTGAATAAGCTCTCTGTCTTCGCCTTCTAGTTGAAGTGAGATAATACCTGTTTGTTTGCCTCTTTCACTGATCGATAAATTTTTACTTAGTGTAGCAATAACATCCAGTTTGCTGTCCTTACTCAGTGCAAATTGCATCCCCTCACTAGACACCATTGAGCTAATGAAAAGTGCATATTGACCATTTTTGTCTTGTGCTAGCTCGCCCACCTTACCTTCTAGAATGACTCGCTCATCTTCTCGAATTAGGCGGTAGCTAGTGTCACCAGTAACCTCTAAGGTGTGTGCCATTTCCTGAGCAATTTCTGGCAGTTCAAAGCGAGACACCTCAACCTTGTTTACTTCACCCGTTAAGCGAGCAATCCCTTTGCCAATCAACGGAAGGTACTTAGGTGTAGCAGTCGTCGTTAAGTTAAACTTATCGACCGTATCCCCAAGGATCATGCGAGACTTAATGATCTCAATTTCCGTAGTGGCTGAAGACTCGGCAGAAAACAGGTCCCCCATATCTCCTACCATTGCAGAGATACCGCCAGAACTTTTCTCCTCGATCTGAACTAAGGCATCTGCCTTGTAGATAGGAGTCGAAAGCAAAGCGAATGCCACCCCAAGCACAGCAAAGAAAAAGGTGACTAGTACGATTAGCCACTTGGCATCGAGCAGGATACCAAGCAATTTCCCCAAATCGATCTCGTCGGATTGCATCTGAGAGGTGTTAGAAGATGATTGATTCATGATTACAAACAGTCTTTATTATGAGTTGATACTACTAGCAGCTAAGCGATGCGCTAATTATTACAGTTTTGCTTTCCATGCGTTAGCAGACTTTTCAATTAGCTCGTAGGCATAATCAAAGGCTTCTTTACTTTGGCGGTAAGGGTCAGGAATATCTTTTTGGCCAATCCATTGGCCAAAAAGCATAGTTTTCCCACGAGCTTCTGGTGCTATCTGCGTTAGTGCTTCCATGTGACCTTTTTCCATTACTAGAATGAGGTCATATTGAGCACACAGTGCTGCGGTAAGCTGTTGAGAACCATGGCCATCAAGGCTCACACCGTGCTCTGTCGCTACTTCGATAGCCATCTCATCGGCAGGTTTACCTTCTAGCTTACTCTTTTTAGAAGCAAGCCCCGCAGAAGCGACTTGTTTATTGGGTAGCATAGATTGCAAAAGTCGCTCACCAATTGGCGAGCGACAAATATTTCCTACACATACCACTAGGATTTTATTAAACATATTTATTCTTCAAATTACCAAGTACGAACTCGGTTCACGCCTTCAGTTAAGTTATTAAAGCCAGTAATGGTTGGAAGTAACTGGGAAATCACGCGGTTCCAGCGTGCTATTGGCGCAGCTGTAACGTAGACAATATCGTACGGTTGAAGAGCGAATTCAGTGCCCACCACTAAAGAAGAAGCTTCTTTGATGTTGAGCTGATAGACATCTGCAATTATGTCTTGGCTTTGATTTGAGCGAATAACGAATACACCGCTAGCATCGGCAGAAAGCTCGTTAATACCACCTACACTGCTTAGAGCTTCTGTTAAGCTCATACCAGAGCGATCCATTTTCAATAGCTGTGCATCGTTAACTTCACCCATAACAAACACTTTTTGACCATCGTTACGAGGCACGTGGATGATATCACCAGACTCTAACAAACGGTTTTGAGTCAGGTCACCACGCTGCATTAGCGCATAAAGTGATACTGTTTCTTCTGAGCCATCACGGGTAATGCTTACATTTCGCCAGTCAGCATCAGTTTCTAAACCACCAGCACGGTTTACCGCATCAAGCAAAGTTAACGGAATATTAGTGATCGCCTGTTGGCCTGGATTCTTAACTTCACCCGTAACGTACGCTTTTTGTGCACGGAAAGACGCAACATTAACATCCACTTGTGGACTTTCGATATATTTTGCAAGGCGTTTAGCAATAGTGTCACGAACTTCGGTCACCGTCTTACCTTCGACTTCTACTCGGCCGATGTATGGGTAAAAAATAGTGCCGTCTGCATGTACCCAGTTACCCGCTTCAGATGAGCTTCGGTAAGAGCCAGCAGGAATCGTTAACTCAGGGTGATCCCAAATAGTTACATTGAGAATATCACCCGGCCCAATACGGTATTCATAACGAAGGATCGCCGCATCAAGTTCAGGGTTAGATTGGGAGATTACAGGAGAGGGTTTATATTGATTTACTTTGTCTGCCGTTAACGGATAGACATTGAAAGCCATTGAGGATTGTTCGCTGGATTGTTCATTAGCGTTCAGGGCATTGGTTGTTTTTATATGAGAGCCCGGAACGGCGCAACCAGCTAACAGGGTTGGCACGAGTGCCGCCAAAATCAGTTTTTTATTAAAATCCATATTATTGTATCTGCTCTTACAAGGAATGGTCTAAACATAGCGTGACTGCGAAGCCAAAGTAGCGGAGCCTATATTCGTCAAGGCTGCTCACCATTCCTCAGTGCCTGAGCTTCCTGCTTTCAGACACGCTACCGCCCATTGATATACGCTTAATCACACTGCGTCGAGATCTAAATGTCTACCCACTCAAGCGTATTGAATGCGGTTTTTGAGGGCAGCATTATTCAATAATTCACCCTAAAAAACAATAATTCGGTGCAAGCAAGCGCTCAGCACAAGACATTGATAACATAAATAACTAAGCGAACACTTTTGTATAATTAAGTGTCTTTTCTATCAATAGTTTTAGTATGGTTTTGGAGTGTGTATCACCATGTATTAGGTGAATTTCACTGGGCGGATGAGCACTTCCCTGCGCAAAGGCCAACAATTCCTTTTGTCCTGCATGGGCAGAGTACCCCGAGATTGTGACAATTTGAGCACCAACTGCAACCAAATGATTGTCAATCTCAACATTGCTACAGCCTGACTGCAATTTTCGTCCTAATGTGCCGTTTGCTTGATAACCCACAAAAAGCACTTCCGTCGATGGTTTAGGTAGAAGGTATTTAAGGTAATTCATGACTCTACCCCCTTGGCACATGCCTGATGCGGCGATCACTATGCACGGTTCGTTGCTACTTGCTAATCGGTTGACTAAGGCTAGATGCTGCTTGTGATCTTTAATCACCACTTTTTGTTCAAAACCTAAAGGATGGCGACCTTGATTGAGGCGCTGCTCAGCTTCTTGCCCCCATAATTTTCGATACTTACGGTAAGAACAGGTGACTTTGTTTGCCATTGGGGAGTCAACAATAATGGGGAGGCGCCTTTCGAGTTTGCGTTCATGTAGAAGCGACTCTATGTCGAACAACAGTTCTTGGGTACGGCCAACACTGAAAGCTGGAATAATGACTGTTCCACTGTTTTCGACGGAGCGAGTTAAGACTTGTTGCAGCCTCTCCTTTCTTGAGGCCATGTTTTCATGGTTCTTATCACCATAAGTTGATTCGAGGTAGAGCACATCCATGTTCTCAGGTGGCAGGGGGTCCGAGAGTAAAGGCGTGTTGTTTGGACCAAGGTCGCCAGAAAATACGACTTTACTGTAATTCTGTGTATTGGCTTCAGGTACTTTTAACTCCACATACGCAGAACCCAAAATATGCCCGGCAGGCTGAAAACGACAGTAAAGCGTTTGTCCTAGCTTGATTGGAAACCACTGGTTGTATTTGATGGGTTTAATTAGATTTGTAATTCGCTCAAGCATTCTTTGCCTTAGGTACTTTGAAAGTGATAGCTGGAGTTTCATACCATCATCCAGCATCAGCGGCAGTAAATCGGCCGTTGCAGGTGTACAGGAAATGGGCTTATTGAAGCCTGCGGCGATTAACCAAGGGATTCGTCCGATATGATCAATATGGCTATGGGTGATCACTAAGGCTTGAACGTGACTTATGGGAAAATTGATCACTAGTGACTTATCTGCCTCTGCGCCTTGGAAGATACCGCAATCCAGGAGCAATGACCTACCGCCCAATTGCAGCTCATGGCATGAGCCTGTGACACCTTCTTTGCCACCGTGATGAATAACCCGCATAGCACCTCACTCAAATAAAAAGATCTTAATGATGTGAAAGGCGGGAGACTATTTATCTTCTATAAATTGCGAGAGACCACAAAACTTAATCGCCGAGATGAATTTCGATCGATTTAAGCTGAACCACACCTTCAGGAGTCGCATAAGGCTTTACTATTGCCATCATCTGCTTCATACCCTGAATGATGATTTTCTCGGTAACTTGGTTATGAGTCGATAACGTAATCTGGTAGCTTAACCAACTGGTGGCAATCAAGTGCAAAGTTCTTAATAGTGATCTAAGCTCTTCATCAGTCGCAGACAATAACTTAATCGCTCGAAACTCCTGCATGATGGCAACAAGGTTGGCTTGAAGTTTACTTTGCACCAAAAGGTAGTCGTTATGAAGCTCGCTATCTCGGCTTAGAATTTCTGGTAGGTTGGCGTACAGGAATCGATACTTCCACATCAGGGTGAAGATTGACTCCATGTAGTATTCCAGCAAATTCATTCCGTTGCCTGGCTGCTTGATTGGGGCAAATTTTTCTAACAGTTCCGATGAATAGAGCTCAAATATGCTGCGCACAATTTCTTGCTTGTTGCGGTAGTGGTAGTAAAGGTTCCCTGGGCTAATGTCTAGATGAGCAGCGATATGGTTAGTGGTGATGTTTCGCTCGCCCTGCTCATTGAACAGTTCAAGTGCACCATAGGTAATTTTATCTCTGGTCTTCATCGACTCCCCCGTAAATTCAAGTCATTAGCCTGCTAGTTCGCCTAAAAAGGATCGCCCAAAGCCTCAAAATATGCAAGATGCAATACATCTGCATACCTTGCGTAGACTCCTACATATCAGCAAGATAGACAATTAAATGTTTATTTTTCGTTTACATTTTGACATGGCATCCACTAAAATCATTCTTGGGAGCATTCAAATGCTTTCATACATCGATGTAAAAAATAGATTAAGGATATATCTAATGAAAAAGATTGCTTTAGCGATGCTAATTGCATTCGGCGCATCTAGCGCTGCATTTGCAGCAGGTACTGAAGGTGGTGGTGCTGCAGGTGGTGGCGCTGGTGCAGGCGGTGGTGCTGCAGGTGGTGGTGCTGCTGCTGGTGGTGGTGCAGGTGTTGGTGCTGGTGTTGGCGGTACTGTTGCTGGTGTAACTGGTGGTATTGTTGCTGGTGCGGTAGCTATTTCTGTATCAGAAAGCACAGAAACAACTAACACTACGACTAATACTGCTAGCTAAGAACTCTTCTAAGCTAGGCTAAGCCCTGTTCATTCAGGGCTTTTATTTTAGAGCCCTACCTATGCGCAATTCACTTTTCCTGTTTGTTTGCCTACTCGCACTATCTGGCTGCACCAACAAGATGCAAGACGTTAATAGTACAATAGCCGCTTATTACGATAGTTTTCATGATATTCAACTTCCCGAGCAAGAGCTAAGAGATCTCCCATACTCCAGTGCTTATCTACGCCTTGATGACAACAAGCAAATCTTTATTGTCTTGGCCTTTGCTGATATTAACCCCGAAACAGGTACCAATAGGCTGACGTGGATCGCTTCTGATAAAGCAATGATCACTACCGAAAATGGCCGAATAGTAAAAACTGCGTTTTTGGAAGGTGATGACCTGACTTGGTTTGAAGGGCTAGAAGGTGAGGCAGCTCCTGTTTACAGCGCCAAACAATGGCAAGCAATCTATGACTGGAGCCCAAATTATCGTTCTGGATTTATTGCTAATATAGCTACCACACAGCTTGAAGATGATATTATTGAATCTCCACTATGGCGCTTTTCTGCTAAGCACTATTTAGAAACCGTCACCATCGGCGACCAAGAGTTTACCAATCAATACTGGATTGATAGCAACCAAAAAGTAGTGAAAACCATCCAATATCTTGGCCCAGATATGCGCCGCATTGAAATGACTATATTAAAAACCTATCAAAAATAACTAGGACAGCATTATGAAATGGCTAGCATGGATAAGCTTAGTCTCGGTTGGGTGTTTTGCCTCCCCTATCTCGATCGAGCTGCCCAATCAAAACAAGACTATCACCTACCAACAGCCCGTTAGGCTGTCGCAAATATTAAATGACGCCTACCAGCAGTTAGATTATTGGCCTTATGAACTCAACTCTAAACTTGTAGAGACTCAGGCAAATGATGAGATCATAACGCTTAGAGATGACATATTATCTGAACTAGATCTGCTACAGACTAACTCGGCCAAAGCGTTGATAGAGCAACTTTCTCAGTTTGAATACCGCAAAGTAGTCCCTATACAACTGGGCTTTAATCACATACGTGTTTACGACCGTGACAACCCACTCATCAGTAATAACCATTCATTAGAGTTAACCAAGCGAAGCAACTTATTTGGCTTAGTTGGTTTAGTACCAAAACCTATATTTATTCCACTGCGGTCTGGTGCAAACCTATCTGACTACTTAGAGACCATAGAACATTTTGAATCGGCAGATTTAGCGAAACCTTTCATCATTCAACCAGATGGACACATCACTCAGGCCCATATCGGCCATTGGCAAAACAAGCTTTTTTACCCAGCTTCCAATGCAATCGTTTTTATCGGTATTGAAGGTGAAGACGAGCTCAATCTTAAAATCGCTAACCTACTTCGTTACGCAGTGGTGAAACAATGAAAAAGACCCTCATCAGCTTAGCTGTTTTAGCTGCCTTGCCGACTATGGCAGGGACGTTTCAACCACCTCAGTTTACGCCATCTCAAATGGATTTTGGTGGCACGGGCCTGATGCAAATGCCTTCTGGACGAGTCTCACCAGAAGGTGAATTTAGCCTCAACTTTAATGATAACAATGAGTATCAGTTTTACAGTGTTTCGCTGGCACTAATGCCTTGGCTTGAATCCACCATTCGCTACACCATAGTGCCAAATGTGAGGTACAGCAGTGATGACTCCTTTAGTGGCGATAATCCCTATGCAGACAAAGGTATTGATGTAAAAGTTAGATTGCTTGAAGAAAGTGATCTATTACCTGAAGTGTCTGTCGGTATTCGGGATTTTGGTGGTACAGGACTTTTTGATGGCGAGTTTATTGCCGCCTCTAAGAAGTATGTACATCAAGATTATGGGGTATTTGACTTTACGTTAGGGCTTGGGTTTGGGTATATGGGAACTCGAAGCAATATTACCAACCCATTTTGTAAAGCTAGTGACGGGTTTTGCTCACGCAATACAAGTTTTGGTGGTAACGGTGGAATGATCGATAGTCAGCGTTGGTTCCGTGGCCCGGCAGCTGTTTATGGTGGGGTAGAATACCAAACACCCTACCAACCTCTAGTTATCAAACTAGAGTACGATGGAAATAACTATTCAGAAGAATGGGCAACGTCTGCAACCAGCATCTTCTATCCAGTAAATATGACACCACACACCCCATTTAATATAGGGGTAAATTATGCCTTAACTAGCGTCATTGACTTACGCTTAGCCTATCAACGTGGTGATACACTCACAGCTGGTGTAACAATACACACCAACTACAACGACATCACTAGTCATTGGGTGGATGACCCAGCACCAAGGCCATCAGAACAAAGGCCAAAATCCGTAGAAGAAGTAGACTGGGCTGCGCTTGAGCAAGAAGTTGCCAAAGTAGCGGGTTACAAAGAGGCAAGTATATATCTCGAGGGTGATACGGTTACCGTTCGAGGCGAACAGAAAAAGTATCGTGACCGAGAGCTAGCCCATGAAAAAGCTGCAGCAGTATTAAGTAATGCTCTACCAGAAACCATATCTACCTATCACTTGGTTGAAACTAAACAAGACTTAGCTCTAACTGAGACAGAGGTTGACGCTGGCAAATATCAAGATATTGCAAACGTTGCTTATATCAACCCTAAGATTTCCGATGCCACAACCCAAAGCGCCCCAAAGAAAGAGTATGGCGAAAAGCAAGCTGATGGCTTTGAGCGCCTTGACTACGGCTTGGCGCCTAACTTACGCCAATCCTTCGGCAGTGCAGAAGACTTTTATCTTTACGCCTTTGGTATCAATGCAAATGCCAGTTATTGGTTAACAAGAAACTTGCAGCTAAGTGGCGGCATTTACCTCAACTTGATTGATAACTACGACCAACTCTCTTACATCACCCCTGTAGATGGTGTTGTAGGCCCCCCTCGGGTGAGAACCATGGTTCGAGCTTATGTATCTGACAACGTAGCTCGCATGAACAGCCTGCAGCTCACTTGGTTTGATCAATACGGCAGTGATTTCTATCACCAAATGTATGGCGGTTACTTAGAGATGATGTTTGCTGGGGTGGGTACTGAAGTGCTTTATCGCCCAAGAGGCTCAAATTGGGCAGTTGGTGCTGATATTAACCTTATCTCGCAACGTGATCCTGAAACTTGGTTTGGTGTCTATGACCAACCTAACCAATCCAACCCTGATTACGGCCGAGATTTTATTGTGCTGGATAAAGGCACGACGGGTTTTGTCTCAGCGTACTACATGCCTGAATGGTCTTTCCTAGAAAATACTTTATTTAAGGTCGATGTAGGGCAGTTCCTAGCGCAAGATAAAGGGGTGCGTTTGGATTTCTCGAAGCAATTTAAGAGCGGTATTATCGCTGGTGCGTATGCGAGTAAAACCGACATGTCGGTGGAAGACTTTGGTGAGGGAAGCTTTACTAAAGGGTTCTACATCTCAATTCCATTCGATGTCATGACAGTTAAGCCAAGTAACCAGCGTGCATTGCTTGGCTGGCAGCCGATTACTCGAGATGGTGGTCAGAAGCTCAATCGCCAGCATGAGCTGTTTAGTGAAACGGATGCGGTATCGCCTTGGTTTAGTAGGCCATAGAAAAGATAGGGAAAAGGGAAAAGGACGCCGTTGGCTAAAGGGAAACGGGGGAAGAAAGAGCAAACTCTGCCTTTTCCCTTTTCCCTTTTACCTTTTCCCCTGTTAAAATTTCCCTAACTCCCTATTTCTAAACTGGATGGAAAAATCATGATCATCGTAACTGGTGGTGCCGGCATGATCGGCAGCAATATCGTTAAGGCGCTAAATGAAGCAGGTCACAACGATATTTTGGTGGTAGACAACCTGAAAAACGGTAAGAAGTTTAAAAACTTGGTTGACCTAGATATCACTGATTACATGGATCGTGATGACTTTCTTACCCAGATTATGGCAGGTGATGATTTCGGCCCTATCGAAGCAGTTTTCCACCAAGGTGCTTGTTCAGCTACTACGGAGTGGGATGGCAAATACATGATGCTCAATAACTATGAGTACTCAAAAGAGCTGCTTCATTACTGCCTAGAGCGTGAGATCCCATTCCTATACGCCTCTTCTGCGGCGACTTATGGCGGTCGTAATGATAACTTCATTGAAGAACGTGAGTTTGAAGGTGCGTTGAATGTTTATGGTTATTCAAAGCAGCAGTTTGATAACTATGTTCGCCGTTTAACCGAAGATGCAGCAGCTCATGGTGAACAACTTTCTCAGATCACCGGCTTCCGTTACTTTAACGTATATGGTCCGCGTGAAGATCATAAAGGCAGCATGGCGTCTGTCGCGTTTCATCTGAACAACCAAATCCTAGCTGGTGAAAACCCTAAGCTGTTTGAGCGCAGTGATGACTTTAAGCGTGACTTTGTCTACGTTGGTGACGTGTGTAAGGTTAACCTTTGGTTCTGGGAAAATGGTGTGTCTGGTATTTTCAACTGTGGCACTGGCCGAGCAGAACCGTTTTCTGAAGTGGCAAAAGCAGTGATTAAGCACCATGGCAAAGGTGAAGTGGAAACTATTCCTTTCCCAGAGCATCTGAAAGGTGCTTACCAAGAGTACACGCAAGCAGACTTAACCAAGCTGCGTGCCGCTGGTTGCGACGTCGAGTTCAAAACCGTTGCTGAAGGTGTTGCTAAATATATGGCAACCATTAACTAAATTTTATTAGGAGGTGCGGCAAAACACCCTCACCCCCTATGATAGGCACTATGATTAGTTTTCAATCCAACAAAATGAGCATGCTAGTAAGCATGCTTTGTTTTTTATATCCAGCAACCCTACTGATAGCGCCATACAGCTACTCATGGTTTGCAATACCACTATTACTGTTAGGTCTGTTCAGCCTATTCAAAACTAAACACTCACTAAAAAGCTATGTGAACTTAAAGTGGATCTATCTAGCGATACTTACCTATTACACTTCAATAGCGATTTCCTTACTGTTTTTGGGCGGACCTACAAGTCAATTTGATTTACCAAGCAGAAGTATATTTATCTTACCTCTGATTGCATTGGTTTTAGCTTACCCGCCTAAGACAGCGCATATACTTTTAGGTGTTGCGATTGGTGGAATTGTCAGCGGGATAATAGCAATTTACATGCACTATGTGCTTGGGTTACGTGCAATTGGGGACTGGGGCTATATGCCTATTCAAACCAGTGGCATGGCTATGGGGCTAGCCCTTATGTCACTAGTGGCCGTATTTTATTTTTTGCGCACAAAAGATCGCATATTCACAACAATTGCGACCCTAGGGTATGCTGGTGGCTTAACTGCTAGCCTACTGTCTGGTGGCCGCGGTGCTTGGGTTGCTGCTCCTGTTATTTTACTGGTCTTGTTACTACTAAACCGACAAATAATAACTAAACAATTTATAATCATGGGCCTTGCACTAATGACATGTGTTTCGATTATCAGTTCACCAGTGGTCCTTAAGCGCACAGCAGCGGTAACATCAGATATAGTGCAACTTAAAAAAGGCGAAGCTAACACGTCAAATGGTGCAAGGATAGAAATGTGGAAAGCTGCACTATATGTTGGACAAAAATATCCCATTTTTGGTGCTGGGTATGCCAACCTTATGAGTGAGAAACAGCAACTAGTGAACATGGGCAAAGTAGATTCTGTAGTATTGAACTATGGTAGAGCCCACAACCAATATTTGGAGGCGGTGCAATCTAGAGGTGCCATTGGACTTATAAGCATTATTCTCCTCCTTGGAGCTCCATCACTTTATTTTTGGACTCAGTTTAAAAAAAATATTAGTTTAGAGATCAATACTTTTTGTTTACTGGGGTTAACACACCTAGTCTCACTCGCAGGTTGCTTTCTCACTCAAGCGTACCTAAGCCACCATAGTGGTATACTCTTTTATACAGTCTTCACTGGTATTTTTATTGCACTTTCAACCTCACCTCGTGAGAACACACAATGAAAATTCTAATCATAGGCCCATCTTGGGTTGGCGACATGGTGATGTCCCAAAGCCTATACAGCGTATTGAAACAGCAACACCCTAAAAGCACCATCGATGTGCTAGCTCCTGCTTGGTGTAAACCTATCTTAGAGCGAATGCCTGAGGTATCCAACGCACTTGAAATGCCACTAGGGCACGGTGAACTTGAGATACTTAAACGTCGAGCTTTGGGGAAGTCATTGCAAAAAAATGGTTATGACATTGCGTACATCCTACCTAACTCCGCAAAGTCCGCTTTAATACCATTCTTTGCCAGCATTCCTAAACGTGTTGGATGGAAAGGCGAGTTTCGCTTTGGCCTGCTTAATGATATCCGCACCAATAAAGCTCAATTTCAATATATGGTTGAGCGTTATGTTGCCCTTGCACACCCTAAAAAGGACATGACAGACTCAACGGCGTTAGGTGGGTTAGATACGTTACCCAAGCCTCGCCTTGAGGTGACAACTCATAGCCAAAATGCAGCACTAGCAAAACTGCAGCTTAGTCTTTCTGACAACCTTGTGGCCATGTGCCCTGGTGCAGAATTTGGCCCAGCCAAAAAGTGGCCAACAGAGCATTATGCCAAAGTAGCGGAAGCTATGTGTTCACAAGGCCGAACAGTTTGGTTATTTGGCTCTCAAAACGACGTCGATACCTGTGAAGAAATCAAAGCGAAAGTTGCGACTAACTACCAACAACAGGTCATTGTACTTGCAGGCAAAACATCTTTGGTTGAAGCGGTAGACTTGCTAGCAGCTTGCTCTACAGTCATCAGTAACGACTCTGGGTTAATGCATGTTGCAGCTGCGGTAGGTTGCAATGTTGTCGCAGTCTATGGCTCTTCCTCTCCAGATTACACACCACCTTTGTCAGATAAAGTCGCACAACTTCATACCGACATCGAATGCCGACCATGCTTTAAAAAAACGTGTAAGTTTGGACACCAAAAATGTTTGACCGAGCTTGCTCCCGAGCGAGTCATCAATGCCATCCAAGAGCTTGAAAAGTAATGTACCGCTGGCTTTATACCCTACTACTAGCAATTGCCTCACCGTTACTGCTTTTTAAGCTATACAAACATAAGCCCAATGCACCGACATTTGGCCAACGTTGGAAAGAGCACTTTGGTATCACACCTAAACTCTCAACCGACTCTCAACCGGTCTGGTTTCATACCGTATCGGTTGGGGAAACCATTGCCGCCACACCGCTCATCAAAGCGTTTATAGCCCAGAACCCAGCGACGCCGGTTTTGGTGACCACCACCACAGCTACGGGAAGAGAACAAGTCGAGAAATTGGGTGATTTGGTCGAGCACCGATACATGCCCATTGACTTTCCATTTGCTATTAAAGGCTTTCTTAAATCGATTCAGCCTTCTCAGTTAATCATTATGGAAACTGAGTTGTGGCCCAACTTGCTACATCTGACGGCAAAGCAATCCGTGCCGATCACGGTAATGAATGCTCGTCTTTCACAACGTTCGATGCACCGCTATCAAAAAGTATCAGGGATATTTTCTGAGATCAGCGATAATGTCTCTCGTATCCTTTGCCAAACCCAACAAGATTTAACCCACTTTGAAAGTCTCGGGGTATCGAGCAAAAAGCTAGCGGTGACTGGATCGTTAAAATTTGATATTACGATTTCAGAGTCAATAGCAGCGAAGGCTACCGAGTTGCGCCAAGAGTTTGGTCTAAACAGACCCGTTTGGATCGCCGCTAGCACGCACCAAGGTGAAGATGAGCAAGTACTGACCGCACATAATAAGCTCTTAAAAAAACTGCCAAATGCACTACTCATTATCGTGCCAAGGCATCCTGAACGTTTTGATCAAGTGTATAAGCTGTGTGCGGATAGAAAGTTTAGCGTTAGCCGCAGAACTGCTGGATACCTAGCAGATTCTCAAGTGTACGTTGCTGATACCATGGGCGAACTGCTCATACTGATTAAATCAGCAGACATCTGTTTTATGGGTGGCAGCCTTATTGGTGATAAAGTCGGGGGGCACAATCTATTGGAACCTGCAGCGCTTGGCGTACCTAGTTTGACTGGTCCGAGCTACTTTAATTTCAAGCAAATCACTGAAGAGTTAGAACAGTTATCAGCGTTGAATGTTATCAATGCTGAGCAACTTCCTGAGCAGTTAATTGAACTATTTTCAGCTCCAGACGAGCTTAAGCGCAGAGCAGAGCTAGCCAAGCAGTATGTCGCCCAACACCAAGGTGCAGTGAATCGAACGCTACCCTATTTAGAACAGTAAACTTGAGGTCTCTCAATTGCCAAGCCCACTTTTCAATCATGCACCAAAATCAATTTGCATTCTTCGTTTATCTGCCATCGGTGACGTGTGCAATACCCTAGCCGCAGTGCAAGCCATCCAAGCACATTGGCCACAAACCCAAATTACCTGGGTAACGGGTGCGCTAGAAGCCAAGCTTTTAGAAAACGTGACTGGAATTGAGCTGGTTGTTTTTGATAAGAAAGGCGGTCTCAAAGCATACAAGGCGCTGTGGAAACAGCTAAGTCATCATCATTTTGATGCCCTACTGCACATGCAATATGCGTTTCGTGCCAACCTAGCCACGCTGGGCATTAAAGCGACCCACAAACTGGGGTTTGATGCTAAGCGAAGCCGAGATTTTCAGACGTTATTTACTAATGTAAAAGTACCTTCTCCACAAAGCCCACACGTACTCGATGGCCTACTTGCCTTTGTGCACCAGTTAGGTATTCCACCTGAAGAACCGAGTTGGACACTGCCGACGACCAGTTCCGAGCAAGAGTGGGCCCAGCAGCGACTTTCACAAGATAAGCGCAATCTTATTGTCGTTCCAGGAGCAAGTAAGGCTTACAAAAATTGGTATGCCGATGGCTATGTAGACGTTATCAAACATGCCATCGCTCAAGGGTGGAACGTTGTTTTAGCGGGTAGCCCAGCGCAAGTTGAGCTAGATCTGGCCAACAGCATCGAATCTAAACTCGAAACAGGCGTACACAATCTCGTTGGTAAAAGCTCTTTAGGACAATTAACAGCGCTACTTAAACTTGGAGATTTGGTGATTGCCCCAGACACTGGACCAACCCATATCGCCAATGCCTTAGGTACACCCGTCATCGGTTTATATGCACACCATAACCCACAACGAACGGGGCCATATCGCTATCTGGAATACGTGGTATCTGCGTACCAAGAAGCACTGTGGCAGCAATGCAAACAGACCCCTCAAGAGGTTAATTGGCGCACCCGAATTAAAGATAAACACGCTATGTCACTCATCACCTCAAAAAGTGTCATTGCGATGTTTGATAAAGCAGTGGCTGATTTTTCATTGCTCTCAAAGTAAACTCTTACTTCATCTCAAGAAAATTTAAGGCTCTTTCGTGACTAAACCTAGCATAGCGGTCGCCCTGATCGTCAAAAATGAATCTAAACACCTCAAGGAGTGCTTGGAAACAGTAGCCGACTGGGTCGATGAAATTGTGGTTTTAGACTCAGGAAGCAGTGATGATACTGAAGCCGTTGCTCGTCAGTTCACTGACAAGTTCTATGTCAACCAAGAGTGGCCTGGCTTTGGCCCACAAAGAAGAATAGCCCAATCCTATGTGAGTGCTGACTACGTACTATGGCTCGATGCAGATGAGCGTATCACCCCAGAGCTCAAAGCGAGCGTGCAAGCGGCGGTCGCACAAAATAAACCAGACACTGTGTATCAATTTGCCCGCTTAAGTTGGGTGTTTGGTCGATTCATTCGTCACTGTGGTTGGTATCCTGATCGAGTATTGCGACTCTATCCAACCAAATTGACCCAATATACTGATGCATTAGTGCATGAACGTGTCGAAGTGACGGCTGACATGAAGGTCGAAACCCTCAAAGGCGATGCGATCCACTATACCTACAACGACATTCACCACTACCTGGTGAAGTCTGCCGGATACGCAAAAGCTTGGGCAGAACAAAGAGAAAAACGTGGTAAGAAAGCCAGCATTAGCCAAGGCATAGTGCATGCCCTTGCCTGCTTTATCAAAATGTATGTTTTGAAAGCGGGTTTTTTGGATGGAAAACAGGGCTTTTTGCTGTCCCTGCTCTCGGCACATTCCACTTTCGTCAAATATGCCGACCTTTGGGTCAAAACCGAGACTAAGCCTTTTCCCACCAAGAATTAATCTGCGAGATACACTGCGTAATATCCACTTTAGACATATCCTCCTGCTCTGCCTTCCCACCTTGTTTGGGTGGGCAGAAAGCAATGTGGTTGCCCTTCGAGTTAATTGGCAACCAACGCAATGGCGTCGCTGAGCGCTTACTAGGAAAAAAACCTACCGTAGGAACATCAATTGCCGCTGCGATATGTAGTGGCCCTGTTGATCCCGCAACAAAACACTGAGCGCAAGCGATTGAGCGAGCAAAGTCCACCAGCCCATCATTTTTGCTATATACCACAGCACTGAGCTGTTTTTTAGCAAGTAGTGCTTGTAACTCCACGGCAATCGCCTCTTCTCCTGGCCCTGCGGTGAGGATCACTTCTTGTTCGTGCGAAATGCCTTGGATGAGTTTCGCATACTGCTTTGTGGATAAGTTATTGGCACTACCACCACTACCCGCATGCACAAACAGCCAGTTTTTTTCAGGGTGAATATCTAACTGCTTAGAAAGCTTTTGGCGCTGATCACTCAGTTGCTGATCTGAGAAGGTCAGGTACGGCGCAGTTGGCTCAACAATTTCGATATCATTGTCGGTCAAGAAAGCTCGTATCAAGTCTAGGTTGTATTCAAACTCGGGTTTCGCCGATTGAGAGCGCTTTTGCTTGATACGCTTGTTATAAAAAATCTGCGCAAGCTTGGTTGCAGGGGCCAAGCGATACTTGATGCCCGCCTTCCATACCAGTAAAGCGTTATAAGTCGTCGAGAAGAGATTAATCGAAGCATCAAAATTAACTTGTTTCAACTGCGCAGCTAAAGCCTGCTTTTGCGCTTGGTCAGCTTTTTTTCCGCAATCCACGATTACCTTGTCGATCCATGGGCAAAGTTCTGCGAGCGCTTTGGTATAAGTTGGCACTAACGCGGTGATCTCACATTGAGGAAGCGACTGCTTTAGCATTGCAAAACTTGGCCACGCCAACATAAAGTCGCCAATTTTGTCGTTACGGATCACTAAAATCTTTTTCATGTCGCCTTCCTGAAACTTTGTCTGCGGCTATGATAACGAAATTCCTTAGATGTTTGTTATCATTATCGATAGTTAATCAATTAAAAGAGTCGCTTATCGTGTCACATAAACAAGTATCTCGAGTCATTTATCCGGGCACCTTTGACCCTATCACTAACGGCCACTTGGACTTAATTGAACGTGCGGCATCTATGTTTGATCAAGTAATTGTCGCCATCGCCGCTAGCCCAAGTAAAAACACCATGTTTACCCTAGACGAACGAGTAGCGTTTGTTGACCAAGTGACTTCTCACTTAAGCAACGTTTCCGCTAAAGGCTTCACTGGTCTGATGGTCGATTTTGCGCGAGATGAAGAAGCAAATGTCTTGATTCGTGGGCTAAGAACCACGGTCGACTTTGAGTATGAGTTTGGTTTGACCAATATGTACCGAAGATTGCTGCCAGGTCTTGAGAGTGTATTTCTAACCCCAGCAGAAGAGCATGCTTTTATCTCTTCAACCATAGTGAGAGAAGTGGCGATTCACGGTGGGGATGTGGCGCAGTTTGTACCTGACGTGGTTTCCGAGGCTCTAAAAAGCAAGGCGCGGGTATAATACCCACCCACTCTGTTCAACTACAAAGACAAAAATGGCGTCTTCATCGACGCCATTTTTCTATCTGTTACTCACCATTCTGAACTTGCCAACGAGTAAATACTTTTTGCAACTTGATATAACTATCAGCAGCATCTAAATATTGATTTTGCTCAGTAACAGAACTGTTGTGATAGTTATCTTCTAGCCAAGGGTAAAGTACTGACTTACGGCTCAAATCAAATCCGCCTTGTTCAGTGATCACCCTTGCACGATGAATGCCCACGTTAGCAACACCTTCAGGGCTCAATAAGTTTTCTCCACCAAGAGAGATGTAATCCGTATCCGACAAGCTGTACTGGAACAGGGTTGGGAACACATCTCGGTGCGATCCAATCCGCATTGGGTCATATTGATAATCGACCTGCTCTAGAATTGGCTTAGGCACATACAAGTAGAAAGGCACACCATGAGTCATGGCGAAGTCTTCTGCTTGGTTAGCGTCAAGGTAGCGCATACGATGATCACCTGTGGCAGCAATCAGGGTATTGTCACCATACGGCGAGGCTTTAACATCTGCGATGAACTCCCCTAGCGCATTATTAGAATACTGATAGGTTTGCAGCATCAATGGATTAGTTGCCGAAAGCGGGCCTGTTAGCTTTTTCAAACGCTCACTTTCTTTAAATGGCTTTGCTTTGTAATGCTTAGGCACCTCGAATGGTGGGTGGTTAGTTGCCGACAAAATGTAAATTAATTGCGGCTTATCCGACTCATCCAAGATCTTCTGCGCGTATTTAAACGCAAACTCATCAGGAACCCCCCAAACACCTGTGTAGCTCGCTGACTCTGGATACTCACGCATCAAGATGTTTTCATCAATGAATCGATCAAAGCCTTGTAATGGCATGTAGTTAGCAAGATTGCGCCACATTCCATTCGCACTCATGATAAAAGTCGTCTCATAGCCATTGTCTTGATACGGCTTGATGGCACTTAGTGGCAACTTAGTGCGCTGATATTCAGCGTGACTAATAGTAGCAGTGCTACTGTAAAACAGCATTGCAACCAACGAGTTCACCGTACCCGTCGTTTCAGCGACAAAACGCTTATAGACAAAGTCTTCTTCAAATGGCTGGCGCAATGCACCAAGCAGATCATTTTCTGGCATTTTGTCTTCAAGCAAAACGTTAGTGCCCATGCTTTCCATCAAAGCCACTACCACATTTGGCTTATGCTGCGCCAAGTAAGTGTTATCTGCTGTAGTATAAACAGGGGTTGGCTGACCTAGGTTTTCGGTCATGATCTGGTGATATTCTTGATCTGTGATAGGCGTAAGTTTCGCCTGGCGCTTGTAGTCACCACTTGCCCAGCTTAGGGCAATAAACGGGTTGGGCGTAATCATGTTCAAAACAACATAATCAGACACGTTCGCATGTAGGCGGCGCAGAGGGAAAGTCCCAAAAGAACCACGAGCAAAACCAAAATAGATAGTGATAATAATCATCACGATAGCTGTTGTTTTTAACCAGTGGCTTGGACGGTAATGCCAACTTCCCACTCGTGATAAAATCAATCCATAAACTTTATTCAGCAACGTTGACAACACAACTAATGCCAAAACACCCCACATAACTGGGTAATCTTCCCAAATGTTGATCAGTACCGCTTTGGTATCATCATCAAACAGGCCAAATACAAACATATCCATGTAAGTACCGTAAGTAACGTAGTAGTAATAGTTCCCGATGGAGAACCCGACTACCAGTATCATAATGACCCAGTTGTAAAAGTAGCTAAATGCTATCCATTTTTTAAACCAGCTATCAAAACTTGCTATCAAGAGTCCAAGCAAAAACAGTGGCGCATAGGCAATGGTCATAATTTTAATATCAAAGCGACTACCGATAAAAAAGGTTCGCCACACATCAACTTCTCGACCAGGCAGCTGAGACCAATCAATCACATTGAAGAAGAATATTGTGCGGCTGACCAACATCGCCACGGTGCCAATCAGCACCATACTCCAGATCAATCGATTTAGAGTTCGAAAATTGTGTTGAAAATTCATAGGTTTTGATTACTTCTGACAGGTACTACAAAAGAAGGTGTTTCTTTGACCAACTTTGGCTTCTTGAATTGTATCATGACAAACCAAGCACGGCTCTCCCGCTCTACCGTAAACTAAGAGTTCCTGAGCGAAATACCCCGGCTTGCCATCGGCTTGATTGAAATCTTTTAGAGTCGTACCACCTTGCTCAATCGCTTTTGACAGTACTTTTTTAATCTCGTCAGTAAGAGCTGAGAGTTGGGAGTCCGTAACTTTACCCGCAGGAGTTTGTGGGTGAATACCAGAGCTAAACAGAGCTTCATTTGCATAGATATTGCCAACCCCGACCACAACTTTGTTATCCATGATCAACTGCTTAATCGCCACTCGCTTGTTTTTGGCTTTATCAATCAAGGTCGCTGCGCAAAATTCATCGGTCAACGGTTCTGGACCTAGGGTGGCGAATACCTGATGGTCAGCTTGCGGCGCTTGATATAACCAAGCGCCAAAACGTCTTGGATCATTGTAACGAAGTACTTTGCCATTGCTCAGCACAAGGTCAACATGGTCGTGTTTGTTAGGTTCAATAAATGCATCCAGAACTCTCAGGCTGCCTGACATTCCTAAATGTACAATGGCGCTGCCTTTTTCGGTTTCTATCAATAGATACTTAGCCCGGCGAGATATACCTAAGATCTTTTCACCTACCAGTTTTTGTAATTCAGCTGGCACTGCCCAACGCAATTTGGGTTGACGCACGGTGATCGATTGTATGGTATGCCCTTGAAGATGGGGCGTGATCCCAAGACGACTCACTTCGACTTCAGGTAACTCTGGCATCTATAACTCCAACGCTAATTAAATGGGAACAAGTAGGACTTATCCACGGAAACAGCGACCCACTCTTGCTGCCAATTCTTAAACAGCCAAAAATTCGGGGTCTGATAATAAGTGACTCGCTGAGGCTCTTCTTGCTCTTTATACCAGACCTCAATACTGCGAGGGGCACCTAAGTTAGGCTCTAGACTATCAACAGTGGCCTCATCAACTAACGTGCCTTCAAGCATTAGCCAACGGTTCGAGGCATCCACCGCAGAAATACCCAGCACCTGGCTAGACTGCCATTGGCCATCATTCACCTCTAAAGACCAATTGGCAAAATGCAAAGCGGTTGGACTCCAACTACTATTAAGCACCGTAGGCAACGCAGGCTCACTCATAAAATGCTCTTGGATCAACTTAGGCGCATTGATCATCACGATGTAGATCAAGATCGCAAAGATCAGCACATTGTTCCAACCACGCTTAGTCAACTTCATCCATGTATCTCCGTAACCGTTAGCCGTTAGCCGTTAGCCGTTAGTATCGCCGAATTCCAGACATAAAAAAACCCAGCCAAAAAGCTGGGTTTTTATAATACAGAGCAGCTAATCAATTACTTGATTTTAGCTTCTTTGTACATCACGTGCTTGCGTACAACTGGATCAAATTTCTTGATCTCGAACTTGCCCGGCATGTTGCGCTTGTTCTTGTCAGTTGTGTAGAAGTGACCAGTACCTGCAGAAGATACTAGACGAATTTTCTCACGAATGCCTTTAGCCATTGCTCAATTCCTCTTAAACGTTTTCGCCACGTGCACGGATATCAACAAGTACAGCATCAATGCCTTTCTTGTCGATGATACGCATGCCTTTAGCAGTTAGACGTAGTTTAACAAAACGTTTTTCGCTCTCTACCCAGAAACGATGAGTTTGTAGGTTCGGCAGAAAACGACGCTTAGTAGCATTTCGTGCGTGTGAACGGTTGTTACCCGTTACTGGACGCTTACCAGTTACTTGGCATACTCGGGACATGAATGTCTTCTCCAAATCGTTTCAGCTCGATATCAACCTTGGTGGCAGAACCTCTCAAGCTTAATATAAGAGGTTTAAAACCGTTATGGAAAATCCATACAAGGCTATCAAAGGTCGCGTATTATACTAACTTGATGTGCATTGCTCAAGACCCGAACAGATCCTTTTTACAGGATTTCGTGATCTTTTTTTGAACAAGAGCTGATGAAGTTAAAAAATGTGGACGAATCATACCAGAATTCAAGAAAAAGCTAAGTGTTTTTTTTGTAGTCGGGAAACGGCCTAGGGCAAAGCGGTAAACGGTGCTAGATTTCCCCACTTCGATATTTGATTAACTTTACTAGCATTTTGTTGATTCGATAGCATTTTCCACAAATTTTATCTGACGTTATTGGCCCCAAAACACCAATTCGATTCCCAAGAATTGCCTGGGTTAAAAGCTCTCCTGACGAACCTTTTGCAAAATATAGGAACCTAATCGTGTCTCGGTCGCTCCCTCTTTCTATACCTTCCGCAATATTTGACGGGATCGAAATAGCAGAACGACGAATTTGGTCTTTAAAACCAAAGTCCTTGGAACATTCCGTTTCCCGATAAACCTCTTCTGCCAACTCCATGGCTAACTGCCAAACATCCAACCTTTCAAATAACATAAATATCACCGCCACGTTTACCGTTTACCGTTTACCGTTTACCGTTTACCGTTTACCGTTTACCGAAATCATATCCACCCCCTCTCCACAAACGACACCACTTCCCCATCCCCAACAACAAAGTGATCGAGCACCCTGATATCAACCAGAGCAGCGGCGTCTTCTAGTCTTCGGGTGATTCGTCGGTCGGCTTGGCTGGGCTCGGCGACGCCGGAGGGGTGGTTATGGGCGAGGATAAGTGCGGCGGCGTTGTGGTAAAGCGCCCTCTTTATTACTTCTCTTGGATAAACGCTGGCGGCATCTATGGTGCCTTCAAACATGATCTCGTCGCAGATGACTCGGTGTTGGTTATCTAGAAACAATACTAAGAAGGCTTCCCGAGTTCTGTCTCTTAATAAGCAGGAGAGAAATAGCTTGGTATGTTGAGGGCTTGTCAGTGCTTCTCCTCTTTTTAACGTTTCAGCCAAATATCGACGAGTCATTTCTAACACCGCTTGTAACTGAACGTATTTGGCCTGACCTAACCCTTTGTGCTGGCAGAACTCCTGCTCTGAGGCAGAGAATAAGCAGCGAAGTGAACCAAAATCTTTGATCAGATAATCGGAAAGCTCCAAGACATTCATCCCTTGTGTGCCCGTGCGCAAGAAAATCGCCAGTAGCTCGGCATCCGTCAAAGACTCCGCCCCATGAGATAACAACTTCTCCCGAGGCATAGAGTCCTTAGGCAGTAGATCCTTCATATTCTTTTCCCGTTTCCCGTTTCCCGTTTCCCGTTTCCCGAGGTTAGCCTGCCCCCTACAACCAAACCCTCAAGCCGACCAACCTTATCTTGCGAACGATCTAACACTCCCTCCCACTTTATTCACCCCAGTTTTATTTGTGATAAAGTAGCCGGATCAAAATGAAAGATTGAGAGAATTCCATGCAAACTTTAGCGGGCAAGAAGATCCTTTTAGGCATCAGTGGCGGGATTGCAGCATATAAATGTGCTGAACTAACCAGACGTTTGAGCGAACGAGGCGCTGAAGTGCGCGTGGTAATGACCAAATCAGCCAAAGAATTTATTACACCGCTAACAATGCAAGCGGTGAGCGGGCATCCAGTCTCCGACGACTTATTCGACCCAGCAGCAGAGGCGTCTATGGGTCATATCGAGCTTGCCAAGTGGGCTGACTTGGTGCTGCTTGCACCAGCAACGGCCGACCTAATTGCACGAATTGCTGCGGGTATGGGCAATGACCTGCTATCAACATTAGTACTGGCAACAGATTCACCCGTGGCTATTGCGCCGGCGATGAACCAGCAAATGTATTCCAATGTCGCAACCCAAGAGAACTTAGCCACCCTTAAACGTCGCCAATTCAATATCTGGGGACCCGCCGCTGGCGAGCAGGCTTGTGGAGACGTTGGCCTTGGCCGCATGCTAGAGCCAATGCAACTAGTACACCATTGCGAAGAATTTCTCGGACCAAAAGCCATGCTGGGTAAAAAAGTGGTGATCACCGCAGGCCCAACTCGTGAAGCGATTGACCCAGTACGCTATATCAGCAACCACAGCTCTGGCAAAATGGGCTTTGCTATTGCGCAAGCGGCGGCAGAGCAAGGTGCTGATGTAACCTTAATCAGCGGTCCAGTCAGCTTAGCAACACCAACCAATGTGAAGCGTATTGATGTCGAAAGTGCTGAGCAAATGCACCAGGCTGCGATGGAACAAGCACCAAGTGCCGACCTGTTTATTGGATGCGCAGCTGTAGCTGATTATCGTCCAGCCAATGTTGCCGAGCAGAAAATTAAAAAGACATCGGATAACGATCAGATCAGCGTAGAAATGGTAAAAAACCCAGACATTATCGCCTCGGTGGCAGCACTTGAAAGCAATCGTCCATTGACCGTTGGTTTTGCAGCGGAAACTCAAGATGTCGCCGCTTATGCTAAGAGTAAGCTTGCACGCAAAAATCTTGACCTTATCTGTGCCAACGACGTATCAGTCGCCGGCCAAGGATTTAACAGTGCTAATAACAGCCTGCACCTATACTGGAAAGATGGCGACCAAGCCCTACCGCTGACATCAAAATCTGAGTTAGGTAAACAGCTTATCCAACAGATCTGTCACCAATTTCTAGAGCCAGCTAACTAGAATTGACCTAGTAACTCGAATGGACTCAAGTTAAAATGCTGAGTCCAAATTTGACGCCTAAGAACAGGAATTACAACCGATGGCAGGGCCAAAAAAATCTAATCGCCGTGAAGAAATTCTCCAAGCTCTCGCTCACATGCTTGAGTCAGCTGATGGGGCATCTCGAATTACGACAGCAAAACTGGCCAAACAAGTCGGCGTCTCTGAAGCGGCGCTTTACCGACACTTTCCAAGCAAAGCACGCATGTTTGAAGGCTTGATCGAGTTTATTGAAGATGCACTGATGTCGCGCATCAACCGTATTCTCGACGATGAAAAAGATACCTTGAATCGTATTCGTCTAGTGCTGCAACTGATCCTTGTATTCTCCGAGCGCAACCCAGGCCTTACCCGCATTTTATCGGGTCATGCTTTAATGTTTGAAAACGAACGTCTGCGCGATCGCATCAACCAACTGTTCGAGCGTATCGAAACACAATTGCGCCAGATCCTGCGTGAACGCAAAATCCGCGAAGGAAAATCTTTCCCCGTCGATGAGAGCATCCTAGCCGCTCAACTATTGGGCCAAGTAGAAGGAAGCCTAAACCGATTTGTACGTTCAGACTTTAAGTATCAACCGACCGCCAACTTTGAGGAATACTGGGCGCTATTAAGTGCGCAGATTCAATAATGACTATGAGCACGACCAACATCAAAGCAAGCTTGATCATTACTCACTACAAACGAGTGGATTTTCTTGAGCAAGTGATGAAATCCATTGCCAAGCAATCGACCCAAGATTTTGAGGTCATTATTGCAGAAGACGCCGACGATCAAGAAACTGTCGAATTTGTGAAAAGATGGCAGCAGAAATTGCCAATGCCACTAAAACACGCCTCACAACCAGATAATGGGTTTCAGCGTGCAAAATGCATCAACAATGGGGTAAAGCTAGCGAGTGGTGAGTTACTGGTTTTTATTGATGGCGATTGCGTATTGCACCCACAATATATGCATGAGTACATCTCCGCTCACCGTGAAAACATCTGTTTATATGGTCGACGAGTAAACCTTAGTGAAGGCTTGACTCAAGAGGTTATCAATCAAGATAAACCATTGTCACTAATCAACATCTTACTAAGTCGATCTAGCCGTAAGGAAGATGGCATCTACTTCCCAACGTCAGTAATAAAACGTCCTCGTCGCGGCATTACTGGACACAGCATAGGCATCAGCCGTGCTGTATTAGAGAAAGTGAACGGGTTTGATGAAGATTTTACCTCTTACGGTGCTGAAGAGACGGATTTAGAGAACCGCTTGGAAAAACTTGGTGGCATTGAATTTGTATCGCTGCGTATGCGGGCTTTGCAATACCACCTGTGGCACCCAACTCGCTCTAACCCGCAACGTATCGAAGTAAAAGATGGCATGACGACTGATGAGCTCGCAGCGCACAAAGCCACCTCTCCTTACTACTACTGCAAAAACGGTCTTGTTAAACTAAAGGATGGTAGCTAAATCATGAGTGACAATGCTAAAAGCCCTTCATTACTTCACCCGAAGTTCTGGGCAGTATGGTTTGGCTTTGGCCTACTGGCACTGATAGTGACTGTTTTGCCCTACCCCGTGCTCAAGAAGCTTGGCCGAGGTCTCGGAAAAGCCATTGCTCCACTGATAAAGCGTCGAGCGAAAATCATCCGTCGTAACCTCGAAATCTGCTTCCCCGAAATGCCAGAAGAAGAAAAGCAGCGCATCTCCGATGAGGTCCATAAAAATGCAGGCTTGGGCTTGATTGAAACGGGGATTGCTTGGTTCTGGCCAACGTGGCGATTCAAGCGATTAATCCAAAACAAAAACCACCAGCACATGCTCGATTTAGAAGCACAAGGTAAAGGCGTTCTGGTCGTTTGTACTCACATGCTTAACTTGGAAATCACCGCTCGCGCTTTCAGCTTGTTTGCGCCGGGTTATGGCGTCTATCGCCCTCACGAAAATAAAGCCGTCGATTTCATTCAAAATTGGGGACGAACCCGTTTTGGTAATCAAATGATCGACCGCCGAGACACTCGTGGTATGGTAAAAATCCTTAGAAATGGTGGTCGCCTTTGGTACCTACCTGACCAAGACTATGGCAGCGGCAATTCCGTTTTTGTGCCTTTCTTTGCCTACGAGAATGCATGTAGCCCTTCCGGCACTGGCTTTTTAGTCGACATGGGTAAATGCGCCGTCATCACGGCTTCAAGCGTGCGTAGTGGTAACCACTATACTTTAGAGATCGATAATGACTTAAGCGCAGACTTCCCTCGTAAGGACCCTGAAGGTGCGGCCACGGTAATGAATAAAGCGTTAGAAAAAGTCATCGTACGTGGTATCGACCAATACATGTGGATGCACCGCCGTTTTAAAACCATGCATGATGGTAGCCCTCGCGGCCACTTATACCAGTAACTGAACGTATTCCCACTTCAATAAAAGAATGTTTCGATGAAAAGATTAATTGTAGATTTAGACGGTACTTTGACTAACCTCGACTCCAAAGACTACACCTTAGTTTCACCAAAGCTTGAGGTGATAGAGAAGCTAAGAGAGTATCAAGCGTCTGGCTATACTATTACTATTTCAACGGCTCGAAATATGCGCACTTATGAGGGTAATGTTGGGAAAATAAACCTTCATACCTTACCTATCATTACGCAGTGGTTAGACAAGCATAAGGTTCCTTACGATGAAGTTTTAGTCGGAAAGCCTTGGTGTGGGCATGAAGGTTTTTACATCGATGACAAAGCGGTCAGGCCATCAGAATTTGCGAGCATGTCTTATGACGAGATCCAAGCAATGCTGGCTAAGGAGAACCCATGTTCCTGATCATGTCGGGGGCCTATATCGATCAAGAGCTTCAGTCTGAATTTGGTAAAATCCCTCCGAGCTTTCTGCCTCTAGGTAACCGTAGGTTGTTTGAGCACCAGGTAAAATTTGCTCCTAACAATAAAGCGGTTTTTCTAACGGTTCCTGAGAGCTACGAGATCTCACCGACCGACCAGCATTGGCTAGCAGCCAATGATGTCACCATCGTCCCTATTCCTGACGCACTGAGCTTAGGTGCATCACTAGTAGCAGCCATCAATCTTTGCCAACACAACCTAGACACCAGTCTCTGCATCTTATTTGGAGACACGTTATTTACTGAACTGCCACATGGCGAAGATGTGGTATCCATCTCCAGCGTACAGGAAAGCTATAACTGGTCTATTGTGACTGAAGATAGCAACCACTGGCTACAAGATACTGAAAATCAAATAGATTCAGAGTTAAGCCACGTAGTAAATGGCTATTTTTGTTTTACCGATGCCAAGCAGTTAGTTCGTAGTGTCACTCGCAGTAAATGGAGCTTTCTTGAAGGGTTAAACGACTACCATCAAACTCATGGACTCAAAACCATAAAATCCGATTGCTGGTTAGATTTTGGCCATGTAAACACTTACTACCGTTCTAAAGCCAACTTTACGACTCAAAGAGCATTTAACAGTTTGACCATTAATGCCAACTGGATTGAAAAGTCGTCTTCTAAGAATCAAAAAATCACCGCAGAAGCGCATTGGTTTGAAGCAATTCCGTATTCAATTCGTCAATACACTCCACAATTTTTGGGTGCCACGAAAACAGATGAAACGACCAGTTATCGTTTAGAGTACCTGCACCTTACTGCCCTCAACGAATTGTATGTATTTAGTGCTTTACCCAAAAATATTTGGAAGCAAATTCTCAGCAAGTGTTTAGAGTTTCTGAAAGCTTGTCAAAATGAGCAAGCACCAGCGCCAGCCAAGCAAAGTGTTTTTGAGCAACTCATGCAGGTCAAAACAGCAGAGAGAATCCAAGAATACACTTTAAACAAGGGGTTTACGCTGGACCAGCAATGGCAGTTCAATGAGTTACCAGCAGCCACCCTAAAACAGGTAATGGCGAAGAGCGAGCAACATCTTCCTAATCATTCGCTACAACACAACTCAGTCATGCATGGGGATTTTTGTTTCAGTAATATCCTTTATGATTTTCGAGCGAATAAGATAAAAACTATCGATCCAAGAGGCATCACTCCGAGTGGCGAGTTAAGTATCTATGGGGACATTCGCTACGATATTGCCAAGCTTAGCCACTCGATATTAGGCATGTACGATTGGATTATCGCGGGCCAGTGCGACGTGACCATCGATGAGCACAATATTCGTTTTCAAATTTTTGAAAGCCCAACTCATCAAGCTATCCAAACCATGTTTATCGATATGGTCGCAAAAGAGTTCGCACTCTCTGAAGCCGAATTATTAGCCATGCAAATTCAGCTGTTTTTATCTATGTTGCCGCTGCACAGTGATGACAAAAAACGCCAACAAGCGCTGTTTGCCAATGCTTTCCGTTTATACCATCAACTAAAAGGATTGACCTCATGATCGTCATCCCTATGGCTGGACTAAGTTCTCGCTTCTTCAAAGCGGGCTATGATATCCCTAAATATATGCTGCCACTTGGTGGCAAAACAGTGTTTGCTCACGCCGTCGAAAGTTTCCAACAATACTTCGATAGTGAGAGATTTGTCTTTATTGTACGAGATGTCTATGACACTCCCGCCTTTGTTGAAAAACAGTGTCGTTTGCTGTCAATTAAAGACTTTGAAGTTATCACGTTAGATGAAGAAACTCGTGGGCAGGCAGAGACAGTCGCCAAAGGAATCGAGCTCGCCTCACCTTATCAGGGTGCTTTAACGATTTTTAATATCGACACCTTCAGACCTGGCTTTGAGTTCCCAACCAAAGAAAAGCTAGAAGGCGGCTATCTAGAGGTATTTAAAGGCAGCGGTTCTAACTGGTCATTTGTCAAACCACAAAGTCCAAACTCAACACGAGCTATTGAAACCGCTGAAAAAAGAGCGATTTCCGACTTGTGTTGCACCGGGTTATATCACTTTGGGGACATTTCAGACTATTGGGCAGCCTACAACCACTACCTGGCATTGCCACAGGAGCAGTGGGAAAAAGGGGAGCTTTATGTTGCGCCTCTATACAATCACCTGATTGAAAAAGGTCATCACGTCCATTATCACCTCATTGATCGAGCAGAGGTCATTTTCTGTGGCGTTCCTGATGAGTACCAAGCTCTTTTAGATCAGCAATAAAAAATTTGGCCACCTTATGAGGTGGCCAAATCAATTCAAGCATAAGTTCGTTCAGAACACTTTAGTACTAAATACCGTAGTTGGCACGATATGCTTTCACCGCTTCTAGGTGCTCAGCACTATCACCTTTCTCTTCTAGGTAAGAGATAAGGTCCGTCAGGCTTACGATAGAGATAACAGCGCAGCCAAAGTCACGTTCAACTTCTTGGATTGCAGATAGCTCGCCTTTACCTTTCTCCTGGCGATCGATTGCAACCAGCACACCAGCAAGGTCTGCGCCGTTTGCTTTGATGATTTCCATTGATTCACGAATCGCTGTACCCGCAGTGATCACGTCATCCACTAGCATGATGCGACCTTCTAGTGCGCTTCCTACTAGGTTGCCGCCTTCACCGTGATCTTTTGCCTCTTTACGGTTGAAGCAGTATGGCGTGTCGATGTCGTGGTGATCAGCAAGTGCTACCGCCGTTGTGGTCGCAATTGGGATACCTTTGTATGCTGGGCCAAACAGTACATCAAAGTCGATACCAGAGTCCGCTAGCGCCGCTGCGTAGAAACGGCCTAGTCGTGCAAGGTCACGACCTGTGTTAAACAGTCCAGCGTTAAAAAAGTACGGGCTCTTACGGCCTGATTTCAAAGTAAACTCACCAAACTTTAGTACTTCTTTCTCAAGTGCAAACTCAATAAATTCACGCTGGTATTGTTTCATTATCTTCTCTCTTTCATTGATTGCCTTTCGGCACAACGGTAGCTCTCACCACCTACTTACTCATAAAAAAATAGCCCCTAATTATTAGGAGCTATTCATTCAATTAATTTTCTAACGCCGCCTTCTGCTTCTCAACGATCGACGAGATGCCCGTCTTCGCCAGTGCTAGCATCTCAAGCAGTTCTTCGTGGCTGAACGGTTCGCCTTCTGCAGTGCCTTGAACTTCAATCATGCGACCATCTTCGGTCATCACGACGTTCATATCGGTCTCTGCTGCTGAATCTTCAACGTACTCAAGGTCACATAGTGCTTCGCCATCAACGATGCCAACAGACACTGCTGCTACGTGGCCTTTCATCGGGTTCGCTTTTAGTTTGCCTTGAGCTACTAGGCCGTTGAATGCATCAGCCATTGCCACGCTTGCACCAGAGATAGACGCTGTACGTGTACCGCCGTCCGCTTGGATAACGTCACAGTCAACCGTTACCATCACTTCACCCATCGCTTCTAGGTCAACTACTGCACGTAGGCTGCGAGCGATCAGACGTTGGATTTCCATGGTACGACCGCCTTGCTTACCGCTAGACGCTTCACGACGGTTACGAGTGTGGGTTGCACGTGGCAGCATGCCATATTCAGCCGTTACCCAACCTTTGCCTTGGCCTTTTAGCCAACGTGGCACATTTTCTTCTACACTAGCGTTACAAAGAACTTTGGTGTTACCAAATTCTACTAGCACAGAACCTTCCGCGTAAGCGGTGTAATTGCGGGTAATTTTAATTGGGCGCACTTGTTCTGCACTGCGTTCACTTGGTCGCATAGATAGTCCTTGAGGTTGGGGAACTTAGATTGGGGCGAGATTATAGCGAAAAAGCTCGCCAGATGCGAGATGGACAAAGTGCAATCACATTCCTCGAATCCAAATATCGACCTGTGCTAACATACCGCCAGCAAAATATTCACCATATTAAGGATTAAGTTCATGATCTACAGCATGACAGCTTATGCACGTAAAGAAATTAAAGGCGATTGGGGCAGCGCCGTGTGGGAAATCCGCTCGGTAAACCAGCGCTACCTAGAAACCTACTTCCGTATGCCTGAGCAGTTTCGTAGCCTAGAGCCTGTACTTCGTGAACGTTTCCGCAAGCGCTTAGCGCGCGGTAAAGTTGAATGTAACCTGCGTTTTGAAGCCAACCCTGCCGCTCAATCTGAGCTAAGCATCAATGAAAACCTAGCTAAGCAGGTCATCAATGCTGCGAAGTGGGTAAAAGAAACGACGGGTGAAGGTAACATCAACCCATTCCAAGTAATGCAGTGGCCAGGTGTGATGGAAACACCCGAGCAAGATATGGACAGCATTAATAAAGAACTGCTTGCTGGCTTTGAGGAAGCACTGTCTGAGTTTATCGATGCTCGTGGCCGTGAAGGCGACAACATGAAAGCTCTGATTGTTCAACGTCTAGACGCTATCACATCAGAAGTGGTGAAAGTGCGTGCCCGCATGCCTGAAATCATCGAGTGGCAACGTGAACGACTGCTAACTAAGTTTGAAGAAGCCAAGATTGAGCTAGACAGTAGCCGTGTTGAGCAGGAGCTTATCCTACTGGCTCAAAAATCAGACGTTGCCGAAGAGCTAGACCGTCTAGATTCTCATGTCAAAGAGACTAACGCTATCTTGAAAAAAGGTGGCTCAGTGGGCCGTCGCCTCGACTTCATGATGCAAGAGTTTAACCGTGAGTCGAACACACTGGCTTCTAAATCGATCAGTACTGACATCACCGCATCGGGCGTTGAATTGAAAGTGCTGATTGAGCAAATGCGTGAGCAGATCCAAAACATCGAGTAATTTTATTTTCTTCACTCAAAGCCCTCCTAGCTAAACGGATTAGCTAGGAGCCTATTTACCCAAGCCGGTAGATTGACTTACTCAGGCTTGAGTCATTGCAAGCTGTGTTTCTATGCCGAGTACCATATTACGAATTCTCCTGCCACTTATTGGCATTGCTTTCTTATCTAAGGCGCTGTTCCTTGCGATTGCATCGACACCTGACCTGCCACTCTTGTCCGGTCAGGGCCTTTACAGCCTGCTATATGGCTTACGTTTTGACGCAACCATCGCCGCTCTTGTTGCTGTGCCGATTATTCTGATCGCCGCAATTCTCCACTACACTCGCTTCGATGCAACAAGGCTAGTCAAAGCGCTCATGATAGCAGCTGGTTTGTGGATTATCGGTACCACCATGTCTGATACCATTTACTCGTTAGATGCAAAAAAACACGTAACGTTTGAGTTATTTACTGCGCAAGGCTCTGAAGTTGCTCTATTAAAAACGGCATTCACTTCTTTTTGGGATCAAGTCCTGATTGGTGTGCTTTTGATGCTGATTTCTAGCATAGCGATTTGGAAGTCTAACTATGTCCGCTGCATTAAGACCCGCTCTACAGTGTTGCACTTCTCTTTGGGTATTGTTCTTTGGTTGGTCTTCAGCGTCACTGCCATTCGTGGAGGCTGGATGGATCATCCACAATCTCCAATGAGTGCTTATAAGATTGGTGATAATGATAAGGCGTTTATTGCCTGGAGTGCGCCGTACAGCATTACATACTACCTGGCCAATGGTGCTAAAAAGGCAGCCAGCAATGTGACCGAACCGGCTCGTGCAGAAATTAAGCAAGAATTCGCCAACACCCCACAAATGCCAGCTCGATTAGATCAACTCAAAGACGCCAATATCATTTTTGTATTGCTTGAAAGCTGGGTATCAATCGACATGAAGAGTTATGGCTCAAACGTCGACTCAACGCCACTGTTTGACGCTCTTAAAGAGAACTCTCTTAGCTCGCACTCTATGTATGCTGACGGCTATCGTACCGTGCAAGGCATGTTCGCTAGCATGTGCTCGTTTCCAAACCCAAATGGTAGTGTCGTTCCAAACACCCAACTGCAAAATAACCACTATGATTGCTTACCGCATATGCTCAAAGATAGAGGCTGGAGCACAAGTTTCATTCAAGGTAGCGGAAAAGGTATCGTCGGTGCTTTTGCTCAAACCCTAGGTTTTACCGAGTCTTATGGGAAAACCGATTACAACTTCGACTACGAAATGAATGAGTGGGGCTACATGGATGGAGGTATTTACCGTTTTTCTTTGCAGCGTTTAGATGAGATGCAAGCCAAAGATCCTGATAAGCCGATCTTTATGATGATCAATACAGGAACGACCCACAGTAGCTACCTGCCCGACTCCTTTGGTTATCCGTTTGGCGACAGCAATATTGCACAAATTCGAGCCAGTGTACAAAATCATGCGGATATCGATTTGCATGCATTTTTAGACAACATCAATAATCGCTTCGACAAGCCAACGCTGGTGGTTTTGATGTCCGATCATACCGCAAAAATAGCCGAACCCGGCTTGGCCAAAAATTCCATCCCATTTTTGATTTATGCCACTGATGGTTCAGTACCAGCCAAGCACATTGATGCTGCTGTATCTCAACGAGATATCGGTTCGACTATTTTAGATTGGATGGGAGGTTATGCGCCATGGTTTACTGGGCAATCGCTTCTGCAGCCGCAGCAGGCCTACCGAAGCAGCTTTTCTGATGGGCGCTTATTTTTCTGGGTCGACAACAGACACCTAGTCACCATCGATTCTGGCACAGGAAAACTGCAACAGTGTTTCACCATCGATGATAATACGGTCAAACTTCATCGTGCCGATTGTGACGAGTCTTGGGTAAAGCCCTTATATGAACAAGGAAGGGACTTTAATGCCCTAACTCAGCAGCTGTTATTTGATGGAAAAACCTTGGACTATCGAACACTGGAGACGATTTTTCCTAACTAGTTTCCTACTCACAACTCACCATCCGGCCGCAGTATTGCCTGCCAATATTGCGGCCGATTGAGCGCTAGCGATAGCGAACTTTTCTCGCCAACCCTATTTTCAACCAATACTTCACCGCTAGATTCAAGTTCATTGACCCGAGATTTTTGCGATACAAGTATTGCCATTCGAGCCCACA
Source organism: Vibrio sp. SCSIO 43136 (assembly GCF_023716565.1). Lineage (NCBI taxonomy): Bacteria > Pseudomonadati > Pseudomonadota > Gammaproteobacteria > Vibrionales > Vibrionaceae > Vibrio > Vibrio sp. SCSIO 43136. Next base: position 2,997,165 of record NZ_CP071848.1, read on the forward strand.
AAGCTCTTTCAGATCAAATCTTGAAGCCAACAATCGCTGCGGTAATGTCAGCTCAATATCTTCTAAGTCCAGGATAACCAGCTCGGTGGCCGTAAATTTAAGCCAGCGTTGGAATTCACTGTTGGTAACATCCAAACGATGAGCCAGCGGTTTAGGATCGTAGCCAATATGACTCAACCATCGAAGACCTAACGCTTGCTCAGTATGAATAGTGTTTGCAGACTCTGGTGTCGCCTGCACTCCGTACTGCTCAGGCTTACTTTCAAATGACTCAAATGAGTAACCACACCAAAAATTGATAAGATCTTCGGTAGTACCAAACTGAAAGAAATCGCTGATGTGATAGAGCACAGGTAAAGATTGATGATAGCTTTTAAAAAAACGACTGCTCATCACCATACGCTCTTTGAGCTTAATCGCCGGTGACTGAGTTTGGTATTGATTCTGCAATGCGACAAATTGAGCGGACTGCAGTTCACTATCACTTCTAAGTTTCACGGCATACTGAGTTTGTACCGCTTGCAGTCCCGCTAAAGTCGACACTGTCTGACGATTGTGGCTGTCCATTCGAACACTGCCATCATCGTTATAACCAGAAAAAACAGCACCTGGGTCTGAACTTAGCACCAACTGGTCATAATCAAGATTCTCAACGGGCTGCCCTTCCCATGTGGATACAATAATTTTTGCACCCGGCAACCATTGGCGAACGCTCTGACAAGCCCGCACAGTAGCATCACTGGCGATATCACGCCCATCCATCACCCCAGTTGGGCCTTGAATCACTACAGTTATATTTTCTAGGTTAATCGACATTCGCCTGCTCTTCATGGTGTTGACGCCTTTGCCCATTATAAACAGACATTTGGCAGATAAAAGACAAGTTCCTAGCAGCGGTGCTTTGTTCATCGAGTAATTAATGCTATCCTTTCGCCCCATTTTTTAACCAGTCGTATACTCTTTTAGGGGGATACTACTGAATCATTAGCGGAACTATCATGGCTAAAGGCACGTTATATATCGTTTCTGCACCGAGTGGCGCAGGCAAATCTAGCTTAATCTCGGCGCTGTTGGAGAAAAACCCAACCTACGCTATGAAAGTATCAGTTTCGCATACCACCCGTGACCCTCGTCCAGGTGAAGAAGATGGCGTGCACTATCATTTTGTCAGCAAAGGTGAGTTTGAATCTTTGATTGGCGAAGGTGCTTTCTTAGAGCATGCACAAGTATTTGGTAACTACTACGGTACTTCACGCCCGTGGATTGAAGACAACCTTGATAAAGGCATCGATGTATTTCTCGACATCGACTGGCAAGGTGCTCAGCAGATCCGCAAGCAAATGCCTAAGGCAAAAAGTATTTTTATCTTGCCACCTTCGAAAGAAGAACTTGAGCGTCGTCTGAATGCTCGTGGTCAAGACAGTGCTGAAGTAATCGCAAAGCGTATGGCAGAAGCCCAGTCAGAAATCTCACACTACAATGAGTATGACTACGTGATTGTTAACGATGACTTCGACACAGCAGTACTCGATTTTAAAGCTATCCTTCGCGCAGAGCGTCTGAAGGAAGACAAACAAGCTGTTAAATACAACAGCATGCTAACAGCACTATTGGCAGAGTAAGCCTTTAGACTGTATAATTTCTCGTCATATCAATTTGTAACAAATATTGGAGTCCTCATGGCACGCGTAACAGTTCAAGACGCAGTTGAAAAAGTTGGCAACCGTTTCGACCTAGTTCTTATTGCGGCTCGCCGCGCTCGTCAAATGCAAACTGGCGGTAAAGATTCACTTGTGCCTGAAGAGAACGATAAGCCAACAGTTATCGCTCTGCGCGAGATTGAAGAAGGTCTTATCACGAAAGAAGTTCTAGATGCACGTGAGCGTCAAGAGCAGCAAGAGCAAGAAGCGGCAGAGCTTGCAGCAGTAAGCAGCATCGCTCACGGTCACTAATACCCTTCAAGCACAACACTTCGGGCGTTTAATTTGTACCTATTTGAAAGCCTCAAAGACGTTGCCCAAGAATACCTAACAGAGCCTCAAATTGAGGCTCTGCGTCAATCTTATGTGGTAGCAAGAGATGCCCACGAAGGGCAGACCCGTTCAACGGGCGAACCATACATCATTCACCCCGTTGCTGTAGCCCGCATTCTTGCGGAGATGCGCCTTGATCAGGAAACCCTGATGGCCGCCCTACTGCACGATGTGATTGAAGATACGGAAACCACCAAGGAAGAGCTGGAAGCTCAGTTTGGTTCCACCGTCGCAGAACTTGTCGACGGCGTCTCTAAGCTGGATAAACTCAAATTCCGAGATCGCAAAGAAGCCCAAGCGGAAAACTTCCGCAAGATGGTGCTGGCGATGGTGCAAGACATTCGTGTCATCCTAATCAAACTCGCCGACCGTACGCACAATATGCGCACGCTTGGGGCACTACGCCCAGACAAGAAACGCCGCATCGCTCGCGAAACCCTAGAAATCTACTCACCACTGGCACATCGCCTTGGTATCCATAACATCAAAGTGGAACTGGAAGAGCTAGGTTTTGAAGCCCTGTACCCTAATCGCTATAAAGTGCTTAAAGAAGTTGTTAAGACTGCCCGTGGTAATCGTAAAGAGATCATCCAGCGCATTCAAAGCGACATCGAGCAGCGTATTGAGGAATCTGGGTTAAACGCACGCGTATTTGGTCGAGAAAAGAACCTATTTTCGATCTACAACAAGATGAAAACCAAGGAACAGCGTTTCCATACCATTATGGATATTTACGCTTTCCGTGTTGTAGTAGATAGCGCCGATACCTGTTATCGCATCCTTGGTCAAATCCATGGTCTGTT